>NZ_JAKSYK010000192.1:0-236201 GCF_022829425.1 Methylobacterium sp. J-072
CCGCGGCCGGATCGCCCTCGACGGGATCGACCTCACCCGCCTGTCCCCCGACCGGCGCGCCCGTGCGGGGCTCGCCTACGTGCCCCAAGGCCGCGAGATCTTTCCCGACCTGACGGTCGCCGAGAACCTGCGGGTCGCAGCGCGGGCCCACGGGCTCGATCGCACTGACGCGATCGACGAGGCGGCCGCTCTGTTTCCGGCTTTGCGCGGCCTCTGGCACCGCCCGGGCGGCAACCTCTCGGGCGGCCAGCAGCAGCAGCTCGCCATCGCCCGGGCGCTGGCCACCCGGCCCCGCGCCCTCCTGCTCGACGAGCCGACAGAAGGCATCCAGCCGTCGATCGTCGCCGCCATCGAGACGGTGATCGCCGGCCTGAAGGGGCGGATCACGGTGCTGCTCGTGGAGCAGTATCTCGACTTCGCGCTCCGGGTGGCTGACGCGGTGGTGGTGCTGTCCCGGGGCAGCGTCGTCGAGCGCGGAGACGCCGGGTCGTTGAACCACGAAACCCTCACCCGTCACATCGTCGTCTGACAAAAACCCGAGGAGACGCCGTGCCCACCCATCACGAGATTCCCGCGACGCCCGAGACGATGGTGCTCGGCTACTTCGACGCGGCGCTGCCGCCGGTGCTCACGGTCGAGTCTGGCGACACCGTCACCATGCACTCGCATCCGGCGGGCGGGCGCGAGTCACTCCACCCCGACCCGGCCCGGGTGCCGGCCGACCTGCTCCATGCCCTCGACACGCTGGAGCGCGGCCCCGGACCGCACTTCGTCACCGGCCCGGTCCACGTGACAGGTGCCGAGCCCGGCGACATGCTGCAGATCGACATCCTCGATCTCAAGTTCCGCCTCGACTGGGGCTTCGTGGCGATCCTGCCGCTGCTCGGCACCCTGCCGGACGAGTTCACAGAGTACGAGACCATCCACGCCGACATCGACACGGCCAGCGGCCTCTGCCGCCTGCCCTGGGGGACGGAACTCCCCCTCGATCCGTTCTTCGGCATCATGGGCACCGCCCCGCCCGCCGTTTGGGGCCGGGTCGGCACGCCGGTGCCCCGCGCCTTTGGCGGCAACATGGATAACAAGGAGATGCGCGTCGGCACGACGCTATATCTGCCGGTTTTCAACCCCGGCGGCGGCTTCTATGCGGGCGACGGCCATGGCGTGCAAGGCGACGGCGAAGTCTGCATCACCGCCCTGGAGACCGGGCTCACCGGCACCTTCCGGCTCACCGTGCGCAAGGATCTTCCCGGCGCCTGGCCCTTCGCCGAGACCCCCACCGACCTGATGTCGATCGGCCTGCACGAGAGCCTTGACGAAGCGATGCGCCAGGCGGTGCGCGAAATGGTGCGCTTGGTCTGCGCCCGTACCAGCCTCACCCGCAACCAAGCCTACATGCTGTGCTCGCTGGCCGGAAACCTGCGCATCACCCAGACGGTGGACGGCAACAAGGGCGTACACATGCTTATGCCCAAGGCTGCTCTCGAGATGGCTGCATCCAAGTCTGTCTGAGGCTGCGGGATACGGCAGATCAGTTCGCGCTTCGCACGAAGGCGTAGCGGCCGACACAGGCTGCCGCGCCACGATGGCGCGGCCCTTGGGGTGGGGTTGGGCGTTCGGTCCCGGCCGTCCGGATCGGATCCGCCCGCAACGGCTGCAGGAGCAGGGCTGCCCGGAGCCGCTGCACCTCTGCCCGGAGGCCGGCATTCTCTCGCTCGACCTGATCGAGCCGGGCCACACCCGCGGGCTTCAGGCCGCCGAGCCGCCGGCGCCAGCGGTAGTAGGTGCCGAGTGAGACATGAGCGCTCGCACAAATCTCGGCGACCGGGATGCCGCGATCGGCCTCCGCAAGCAGGAACGCGATCTCCTCGTCAGTGTGCAGGGATCGGCGCATTCAAAATCTCTTAGTTCGGTGGTCCCGTATCGAACCTCGTGTTCGAAGCGAGCAAGAAGCGGACCGGCAGCAGGCCGCTGTGCCTGGCTCCAGCCTTGTCACGGATGCGGCGTCATGCCGGAGCTTGCGGCGGGCCACTGAGTTTTTGGGATCGGTCCAAGGCTGGACCGTTTTCTCCTCATTTCGTCCACAGTCAGTTACATCGCCTAAGCCTACGCCTTGGCTGCTTTGCATCCGACTTCGCTGCGCATCGCGGAGGGAAACCGATGTAGAGAAGCGAAACAGCTGACACAGCGCTGGAAATCGTTTGACCCTCAGCTGTGAGACCCAACCATCAATTCACAGTGGGCAGGGGAACCAGATCAAGCGAACATGGCGCCTATCTATCGATACCGTCGTTATGATATACGACGTCTATCGATAGGAGTGATGCGTGATGCGTCTCGAACTTTGGCATCAGAGCGTGTTTCTCGGCTCGACTGTTCGCTGCGGCGTGTGCGTCCACGCCTATGATGCGAACGGCGCGCCTGTCGGGACCTTCACGGATTCAGACGCTGCCGCTGCTGCGCTTCTCCGTCGCTCGCCGGTGGCGGCATGATCCTCCGTGGCATCGCTGAGGTCGCGGACGAGCTCGACCTCCCCCAGCATGTCCTTCGCTTCTGGGAAAAGGAGTTCGGACACCTGCGGCCGATGCGCAGTGGTCGCCGGCGGTATTATCGGCCGGAAGACGTCGATGCTCTTCGTGGGATCCGCGCGCTGCTGCATGACAGGGGTCTGACGCTCGACGGTCTACGCCGAGTGTTCCAGGAACGGGGGCCCACCTTCGTGCGCGCAGTCGGTCGCAGCCAGGTAGCTGGTGATCCCATTGACGCGCTGGCTGCGGGTCTCGCTTTCGCCCACCTCTCTCCAGAACGGCGTGACGCGCTGATCGAGACGCTGGCAGATCCCACTGCTTGTCGCGCCCTGGTCGACATGGCGGTCGCGCACGTTTCGCATCGAGGCGTCTCATGACGCCGAACCCGGCACCGCACTCGCCACCCCCTCTTCCGCCCGGGATAGGGTCAGGGCATTCGTTCATTCGGCCCGCGGATGCATGGGGGCCGTTCGCGTCTGACCTCGAACCCGGGGAGCGCGTGGCGCGCCTGCGCATACTGCGAGCCGTCACGCATTTGCTGCTCGGGCCCCGCGGTCTCGATCTCCAGGATGCCATCCGGGCCGCCGAGCAGCACCGTACGATGGGCCGCCTATCCGATGTGCTCAGCGAGATCGTCGCCCTGGCCGCCAAGGACCGGCGGAACGTCCTGGCCAGCTACGCCGCGGTGACTCGGCCGTGACCGGAGGAGCCCCGTCCAGACCTGACCGGATCATCGGCGAGATCCCAAAGAGCGCTCGCGAGAGCATCAGGGTGAGCCTGCGCGAGAAGGGCGGCACCCTCGGTTGCGATCCGCGCGTGGCCACTGCCGCCGTCGCCGGTCGTGGCCCTATGCGCGAGACGCCAAAGGGTATCAGGATACCGATCGCGCGTTTGGCCGATGTCATTTGCGTATTGGAGGAAGCCCGGCGACTCGCCGAGAAACTCTAGCAGTTAGAAGCTGGTGCCTGTGGGACCCGGCAAGAGCCACGGCCGGCGGTTGCGCTGCCCATTTAGTCGAGATCTCGATAAGTAAGCGCTCAAAGGTTTATTGCGCTCAGCCACACACATCGGGCATGTTCTTGGCGCGGACCTGCCGATAGTAGTCCCCGGGATGCCGCACAATTATTACTGATCTGTGCCGCATTGAAGGTTGCCACTTTTAGCTCCCGTCATAATGCTGTTTCGTTGCAGCTTGGGGCCGAGCGACAGCTATTAGGCGCCGGATCAGGAGCGCTTGAAGCGCCCGCGAAAAGCCGCCGTCTATCAGCCTATTGCCGGTTCAGAATTTCAATATGTCGCATATTTGAACTGTTTTCGATCTGATGCATTTAGCTGCTTATGCTGAGGAACATCCCATTCACCACGCGGGAATTGCAACCCCTGGGCGTATCCCGACACCTCTCGATCGTAGAGAGGGCCGAATATCCCTCAACCTTCACCGTTATTTCGCTCTCCTGTTTGTCCACGCTCGTACTGCTCGCTGCAGGTACTGCTTGGCTTGGATCGCCAGGTGATTGGCTTCCTCAAAAGGCTTTCGACAGCTCCGTCAGAACGGCTCCTTCGGCGATATTCCCATCATGGGTGGAGGTCCCACATCTCACAGGCCCTCTTGCTCAGCAGGATGATGCCACTGGTTTGATCACTGCGGACGGGCAAAGGTCATTTTTGGACCCCAACCCTTCCGACGCGACGGAGCAGCCGGTGTTTCTTGCTCCGCGCATCAATCCACGCGTTCCGCTCATTGGGCTCGCACCGCTTGATACTGCACGTCTGTCACGCGAACAGCTCCCGGCCTGGGATGAGCATACAGGACACTCCCCAGCCCATACGGAGACGCCCACCCCTCTCACTGAGGTGCCGCCGCTCAGCACGGGCATTCTGCAGCCGACAGAAATCCGAACCGAGATTGCCCAGACGCGAACAGGTCCGCCGAACTCAGCAATTATTACCGCTCCGCCGGCAGTCCCAGAGATAGCGCCTTCCCCGTCCGCGGTAGTCATGCGCCCGACATCGCAAGCCGAGGCATCTTCGTCGTCCAAGCTTGAAGAGGCTATCGGCCCGGGGGTTGCGCAGAAAGCAATCGATCAATCCGCGGAGGCCCAGCCGTCGCACCGAGATGTTTTAGTCCCATCGAAATTGAAGCTTGTCCCCACAAAGCAGGTCCGATCTTTCAGGCGGCCGCAGCCCGTGGCAACGATCAATCGGGGTAGAATCCCCTATCGCGATACCGAGGAGACAGCGAGCATCGTCAGCTCGTCGAGGCATACACGGTCCCGGATCGACGTAGGCGCTGTCCCATATAGCTCTACGCACCGCGTATCAGCTGGGAACACAAGCTTCACCGCTCCGATACCAGCCTCGTCTCCACAGTGGATGTTGCCCTCAGTTTTGGCGCGAACGCCTTAGCTCGCCGCAGCGATCCGCGGTTTATCATTTTGAAAACGGAGAGACGTGATGTTCAAGCTTTCAATCTGCGCGACTGCCATCGTATCATTCATCGCTATACCTGCATCGGCACAGGAGGCGCCTGCAGTGCCTAGCAACTCTCCTTCCTCTTGGGAGAAGCCTTGGCATTTGCTGCCGATGGGACCTGATTCGATGCCTTCCAATGAGCAAAACATCCTGTCGATGGTGCCAGGCACGGGACTGGTGATGGGTACATCTGCCGCGCTGGATAACATCGGACAACCTTTGGCCGCAGCGCCTGGGCGCAACCGTACTGTTGAGGCCTGCCGCAACACCATCATGAGCAAAGCGAGCAAGGACGGTATGAAGGATGTCGAGGCGGTCTCAGTCGGTGAAGACAAAGTGGACCGGAAGGGCGATTATTTTGCACCCGTCCGGTTTCGCATCACCTACGAGCAACCCATGATGTATGAGGTGCGCGAAGCAACGATGATTTGTATTGTGAGCCGCAAAGGCGAGATCGTTGACGCTTACGTTCCAGCCGCCGATGAAGCACCGAAGGCCTGGACGTCGCTCCACCCATGAGCCGCGTGTCGTAACCGCCATATCCCGTTGAGCTATTTCTTGCCGAGGCTTCGAATTGGCAGGACCCGGCGTAAAGGCGGACGAGCACCACTTACCAGGTATCACATGTGGGCGTTGGCCCTCGTCATGAGCCGCAGGTGATCCGTCATGGAAGTCAGCGACATGAAGAACCCGCCGTTCTGCGTGTTCACCTACCGTGGCGGCCAGCAGGTCCTGGCGGAGGATGTGGAGACCGAGATCGCCGCGCGTACCCGCTTCGCTTCGGCGATCGACCTCTGCAAGACGCGGGACGATGGCCACGCCCACCGCGTCGAACTGCGGGTCGGTTCAGACCTATTGGACTTCTGGCCTCCGAGCTCGAAAGACGCCGCTTGATCCGAGACACGGTTTCACGATACGTTCTCGTGTCGCCATCGGCCTAAGCCGACGCTGCGACATGCCATAGGGCCACCCGAGACAGGGTTGGCCGCGGGCCCTTCGATCCGGATCAACCGGTGGAGCCCGCCCGCATGTCGCCCGAGACCGCAATCAGACAGAAGCCCGGTCGCAAGAGCACCATCGCCACGCACCCGCAGCGTGAGGCGATCGAAGCCGCCTGTGCTGCCGATATCAGCCTTCGCAGGGTGGCCATTCGATTCAACGTCGGTATCATGGCCGTCCATCGTTATTGGAATGGCCTCGCCTTCGAATACCGAATGGCGCTTTCCGCCGTGGTGTCCAATCTGGACGATGCCCGGTGGCGCGAGGTGGCGACCGGTCTCGCAGCCATCGCCCGTCGCCATCCCGATGCCCGAGCCGATCTCGACGCATTGGTCCAGCGCATCAGTATGCCAATTGCCGCCTCGGACATTGGAGGCCGCGCTCATGCCGCATGAAGCCATCGCCGATCGCCCGAATGCCGAAAGGGATAGGGGGCCTCGATTAAGGAATCCAATCGAGGGAGCGGCAACCGCATGGGAAGCCTTTTCCCGAGAAACGCCGCGAAAAAAAATTCGCGGTGAAATAGCCCTGGGCCGCGCCTTCAATCGCGATCCGATGATCCTGGTCGGAGGCTTCTGATGGCCGCCGCCGAACAGCACGTCGACGAATACGTCTTCCGGTACACCACCGAGGGCGTGGATCAGTCGAAGGCGAAGGTCGATGCCCTCGGCACGTCGCTCGACAAGCTGACCACTTCGCAGGACCGGTCCGCGGCGAGCAACGATAAGGGCAGCGCCGCGAGTGATCGCGCGGCCCGGGCCACGGCCATGCGGGAGGCGGCGGCAGCCAAGGCGCAGCGGCAGCTGGACATGGAGGCCCGCGCCCTTGCGCAGGTGCAGATGGCGCAGGACGCGGTCGCCGCATCAGCCGGTGGCCTTACGGCCGCGCAGGAGCGGGCGGCATCCTCCGCGGCTGCTGTACAGAAGGCCGCTAACGACAATTCAGCCGCCCTCGGCAAGCAGAGCAGCGTTTATGCGGAGGTCGGGAAGGCTGCCGCCGCTCATCCGATCTTGGTGCTGGCCACCAGTGTGGCGGCGGCACGTGCCTTAGCCGGCCTCGCCACCTCAGCCGCTGGGTATCTGGGGATCGCATCGGCAGCCATTGCCGCCTTCGCTGAGGGCAGCACCGCGATGGGCGGCGCGGTGGCGGCTGGTGGCGCTCTGGCCGCGCGCGGGCTCGCCGTAGCAGGCGAGGCGGCGACTGTCGTAGCCGGCGGTCTGGCTGCCTACGCCGCGAAGGTGGAAGGAGCGACAACTGGTGTCGGCCTGCTCGTCGGCGCCCTTCGGCTCATCCCTCCCGCATTCGTGCCGATCGCCGCCGCCTTCGCCGCCTTCCAGCTGGCCTCCGCGGTCATCGGCAAGGCCTACGATGATCTTCAGAAGCTGATCGACCTCGGAACAAAAGCGCAAGCCCTCGACATCGGTGCACCGTTCCTGAAGAGCTTCGAAGCGGTCGGCTCGAAGATCGGAGCCACCACCGATCAGATCGATACGGCGATTTCGAAAGCGTCCAGCTTCCTGAAAATGAATTGGGGGCAGGACAACAACAGCCTGTCGAAGGTGTTCAACGACATCACGGCCACCGGCGCCGCGGGCGCGGATGGCCTGAAGTCGACTGCCCTAGCTGACACCGCGGCCACCACGCAGGATCGCATCAAGGCCGCCATCGCCGGGATGAAGGAGCTTGATGACCTGGGTCTTCACCTTGCGAGCATCCAGGTCGGTGAGAAGGTGTTCGGTCCCGAGTTCGTTGAGCGGCTCCGGATCAGCAATACGAGCGCGGAGCAGCTATCCACCGCCCTGGAAGCGGCCGCCGAGAAAGAGGTGCTTAAGCAGGAGCAGGTCGACCGCGCTCTCGCGCTTAACAAGAACATCTCGGACACGAAGCAAGCCATCGCGGATGCTTGGGCCGTGAACATCGATTTCAGCGCGGCCGCCACGCTGTTGAACCAGATCTGGCTCAGCATCCTCCAAGCCGTGCTGTCGGTTGTGCAGGCGATGAACACCGCGATCGAGGCGGCCGAAGCATTTGGAGCGAAGGTTCTATCAGCGGTCGGAGGGGCATTCAGCGCCGTGGCCGGTCAGGTATCCGGCCTACTTCAGCAGCTTGGTGTCATCTCCAAACAGTCGGAGCAGGCGAAGCAGGACGTCGTAGCTTCCCCGCCGACGACCACCGAGCCGAAGATCACCGGCCGGGATCTGGGCTACATCTCCACGGTCGTCGATGGCCGGAAGCCTGACACGGCCGGCGCCAAGCAGGCGAAGCAGGCCGCTCAGGAGGCGGTCTCCTCCTACGACACCCTGATCAAGCGCACCCAGGACCATATCGACGAGCTCAACCTCGAGGCGGATTCGGTCGGCAAGGACGCCGGTGCCGTCATCAAGCTGAAGCGCGCGCACGACCTCGCCCGGGCGGCTCAGAAGGACGGCACCGAGGTCACCGCGGAGATGCGCGCGGAGTGGGACAAGCTGGGGGACACCCTCGCCACCAGCACGATCAACCTGCAGAAGTCGAAGCTCGCCTTCGAGGGCATCAAGGACGGGCAGCGGGAGCTCGCGAGCGACTTCACCTCCTTCATCGAGGACATCACGGTCGGCGGCCAGAAGATGGACGAGGCGTTTAAGAGCCTCGCCAAGACGCTCAGCAGCAGCGCGCTGAAGGCCATCATCTCTGGCGAAGGTCCGCTGGCCGGCATCCTCGGGACGGCCTCGGACACCAGGGGGCAGCTCGGCGGCCTGCTGGGCGGCAATTTCAATCTCAGCAGCCTGTTCGGTGGCGGATCGAACGCGGCAGGCTCGCCGCTACCCGGCGCGCAGGGTCCGTCGCTGCCGAGCAGCAGCCTGTTCGGCGGGTTGTTCGATGGCGACAAGATCAGCAGCGCGCTCGGCCTCGGCGCAGAGTCCGGCATCGGCAAGGCGCTCGGCGACGCCCTGAAGCCACAAAAGGCCGGTGGCGGGATCCTGTCGTCGCAGCTCGGGCAGGGCCTCGTGTCGGTCGGAGCCGGTGCCTCCATTGGCTACTCGTCGCAGTCGCCGCTCATGGGCGCCCTCGGTGGTGGCCTCGCGGGGCTCGCCAGCGGCGACCCGATCCTGGCCATCGCCGGTGCAGGCGCCGGCGCGATCGGCAGCATTCCCTCCAGCAAGAAGGATCGGCGGCATGTCGCTCGTCAACGTCTTCGCGACCTCGCGTAGGGTCGTCGTCCTCACCGACACGTCGCTGTACGACGCGACAGGCCGGATCCTCGGCTTCGAGCAGAAGACCTTTGGCATCTCGTCCTGGACCGGCGCGCTCACCTTCCGCGGCAACGCCTGGGGCATCTGTGCCGGGTTGGAATTGGCCGAGCGCTACGGCAGCTTCGACGAGTTCATGGCACGCAGCCCCAGCGCGTTCGAACGTGATCACAAGGCTGCGCTCGCAGGTGGGCTCCTGTCGGGACAGACGTTGATCGAGATCCACGTCGCCGGTTGGTCAGAGCGAGAGGACCGCGCCCGCGCCTTTGTCCTACGCTCTCCCGGCGCCCTGGGGGACGAGGCCCCGCCCTATACCTGGGTCGAGATCGAAGGCGCGTGGCACGATGACTTCGACCTGATGGCGCTGAGCCGGTTGCACCGACAGGGTGCCGAACCGGAAGTCGACTGGACGCCCGAGACCTTCGAGGCGATCACGCACGGCATTCCCCTCGCGGAAGAGCAGCGCCGAAAGGGCGCAGCGGCCTGGACCGAGTTCGCCGGCAGGCACGTGATCGGCGGCGAGCTATGGCTGACGGTGGTCGACCGAGACGGCGCGCGCCTGGGCGTCATCTACGAATGGCCGGACGTTGCCGGCGAGCCGATCCAACCGGCGCCATTCGACGAGAGTCTGTGGCCCGAGGCGGTGCCGCTGGGCCTTCCTTGGTCCTACGCGATGTTCCTCGACGCGCTGAAGAGCGGTGCGCTGGACAATGAAACGTTCGAGATGAACGACGAGAAGATGGCGGCCCTGCAGCGCGCGTACGCCCCGGCAGTGAACATGACGCGAAAGCAGCGCCGTACAGCCCAGACGCAGGCCAGGAAAGTGCACGCCCATGCCCGCTGAGCGCACGGTGCTGCTCGTGTTCGCCGACGCCACCGAGCACGCCACCTTCAACCGGCTGTTGGCTGAGCGGCCCGAGCTGCAAGGCTTTGTGCAGGGTCAGATCGAAGCCGTCATCGAGAGCTTCGTGCCGAGGATGCACGCAGGTGCCTGGGGGCTGACGGTCGGCGAGATCGATCGGGCCATCGCGGTCACGTGCGCGGACGCCGATTGGCGCAACGCCACCGCACCGAAGGCGCAGCGCCTCGATGACGACGAGCGCCTCATGTGCCGGCTTGCCTACCAGGCCGCATGCCGGAGCGCGCGTAACGACTTCCTCGCCGCGCTGTCCGAGCACGAGCCCGCCGCGAAGGCGCTCATTGCGCTGGCCGCCTACGGCAGAGCCGTCGCTGACGGGATGGACACCCTGCGCGCCGCGATGCCGCCTCACGCCCTGGCAGCCCAACCGCCGGCCCACCGCCGGCTTCGGCCGGAAGACTTCGGAGCGCTGCCACAAGGGCGTCGCTCTGCCAGCATGCCTTGGGCGGACCGGGTTCGGCGAACTGCGGATCATCCGAGCCGCGGTGTCGGACGGATACACGGAACAGGCGAGCCGCCCGCAGCGGACGTCTAACGAGGCGCGCCGGCCGACGACGGCGCGTGTTAGCCCTGGCCGCTGCCCGACACGGCGGCCGGGGCTGCGCAGGAGGTGTCCGATGCTTATTGCCCTCGCTACAGCGGCCAGCGTCGCAGCGGTGTTCACGCTGGGCGGCTTCGCAATCACCCGGGCGGGCCAATACGCGGGCCAGGCCACCGTGATCCTATTCACAGTCGCGACGGGGCTTGGAATGCTGGCTCTGATCGGTGGGCTCGCCCAGCTCGATGCCCGCGGGCCAGCGGTCTCTCGCGCCGAGGCCCGCCCCGATTACGGGATGAGCTGGCGACCGCTGGCGCAAGGCCCTGCGGAACGCTGAAGGCTCGGCATTGACGCGCAGCACAGCGCGAGGTCGTAATCACCAGCGGATATTTAGCGAGCCCAGCGTCCGAGGCGCCGCTTCCACCGTTCGCCCGGTGCAAGGTTCGAGGCCGGCTTGATCTGGAGACCGCGAAGCGCTGGAGCCGTAGCCACCACAGGGTGATCCACATCCGCCTGAAAAGCAGCAGCGAGTTCAGGCGTCGGCACAGGCGCGACGTCGACAAGGTCTTCGAATGACGCGCACGGGGCGGGGGCGGTCTTCCGAGGCCGGCCGCGCGGACGCTTCATGCGGATCTCATCAGCGACCGGCACCAGCTCAACCTCGATCTCGGCCGCCTCGGGTACGATGAGGCTGGGCAGGACGCGACGCTGCTCTGGGACCGGTGCTGGCGGTTCGGGAGAGACGGCCGTGCTGAACCACGGCGAGGTGACTGCTGGCGGAGTCGAGCGCCGAGGGATGATGGTCGCATGCCGACGATCGGTGGACTTGATCTCGACGGTGAACGAGCGCCGTGAATCTCTGCGCATATGGATCCAAAATTGTCACGCCGATCCAATTCGGCTGTCGCGGCAGGCTGACCATACGACGCTTAACGAAGCGATACGGCCGCTCATGGAAGCGGCGGCGGATCGGACGAATCGCCGATCACTGTCTGGATTGAAGTGTGGGCAGCATTCGCTCGCCGCCCACGTCCTGGATCCGCCTGCAGTTTGGATCGATAGGCTGTAGGCGCCGAGCACCCTCACTCGGCCGCGACGGCCGCTGAAGCCTTCTTGCGGCCCTTGGTCGGCTTCGCTGCCGGCTCCGCAGCCTTCTTCGATCGGCCAGCCTTCTTCGGCGTCTCGGTGATGGTCTCGTCGGTGTGGGCAGTCTTCGCCGCTGCCTTCCGCCGCTGCTGACCCAGACCAAGGCTCTTGGCGAGCGCAGAGCGCTGCGCCGAGTAGCTCGCAGCCGTGGAGGGGTAATCCTTCGGCAGGCCGAAGCGCTCGCGGTACTGCTCGATCGTCATGCCGTTGCCGCTGAGGTGCCGCTTCAGCGTCTTGTAGGGCTTGCCGTCGATGAAGCTCACCAGTGCGTCGTCCTTCACGGACTTGCGGATCTGTGCAGGCGTAGGCTTCTCGACCGCCGATGTCTCCGGGGCGCCACCCTGGCCGAGCCCGGACAGAGCGGAGTAGACCCCGGAAAGCAGGGCCGGCAGTTCGGCGACCGGAACGCTGTTGTTCGACACGTATGCCGCCACGATATCGGCGCTCAGTTCGATATGGTTATTCTGCGGGGTGGGTGTATTCTCGGACACGTTGTGATCCTTTCATGCTCATGCACACAAACGATCCCAACCGCATTGAGAGTCAAGAGATCGGTACGCCATATCTGATCCAAGGCCCGTTTTATTCAGGCACTTTCCCAATTGGATCGCCAGAGAGCGTTTTTCCCATTTCTTGGTTTGCGCATTCTGCTGCGCCCAACGCTGAGGTTATTTTAACCCTGGCGATTTGTCGTTGCACAGCAGGCGCCACAGCTGGCGGCAGCGTCAGGTCGTTTGTCAGCGACGCTGCTGCGACTTCGCGCCGGTCGGTTTCTTCGACGACGTCAGGATCAACATTGGGCTGACCTTCATCGGCTCGCGCAAAAACTTTGCCTGATCTGCGTTTTTATTGCGAATGCTTGTTGACGCGAGAAGCATTCGCAAGTATTACTAAGTCATCGGCAGCGAGGAACCAAGCAGATGACCAAGTCCTTCCAGATCATCGACACCAAGCTCAACAAGATCGTCCTTACCAAGATCAGCGAACACGAGGCTCACAAGCGGGTCGATCTGCTCAACTCCTGCGGGATCGTCCGGTACAAGGCCCGAGCGATCTGATCGGAGGGGGCTTCGACCTCCAGCCCTTCTTCTGGAAGGGAGAGTGGCTTCCAGCTGCCTTTGCGATAGGCTGCGGATCGCGTGGGAGCCCAGCCATGAGCGAGCCGACCGAAGACGAGGTGCTGGCACGTGCCAAACGCACCTTCATCGAGAAGAACCGCGATGACCGGGCTTGGGACGAGGCTTTCACCGGTCGGGAAGCCCGCCAGGGCCACACCGTCGCCTGCCTGACGGAGCTTGAACGTCAGGAGTACCTTGAGCAGGCGCGCCATGAGCTTCGCACCAGTTCGCCGGCTGATCGAGCTGACCGCTGCAAGATAGGCAGCCGGGTGGTCGAGTAGCTGGGCGGAATTGGATGCAAACCGGCTACAGCCTACTGCCGGTAGCCAACACTCTGCTGGGACCAGTGCCGTGTCCGGTTTTTTTAATCAGCGTGCGACTATGGTCACTCTCGACGCCTCGCTGCCATACGAGACATCCGCCTTTCAGCCCCGCCGGCATCCGCCGCGTGTGGCTTTTTTCGTTCAATCGGTGGCGAGGCGCCGGTAGCTCTCGATGAACGCTTCGGCTGCCTCACGCGTCAGATCGGTGACAACGAGGCCCGGGGGCGTAGACAGTCCAATGGCCGTCCTTGTCCTCGGAAATGTTGATTTCGGCCATGGCGCCCCTCCTAGAAGCAGAGGAGCAAAGCGGTGATGACCTGACAGTTCCTTGAACGGTCCGGATCAGTGACCTTGGCGCGTCGGGAAATGCGGATCGAAGGTCTCAGTGCGAGCGCGATCCGAGCTCCCTTTCGCCCGAGGCCGCACAGGGAAATGCGGGTCGTAGAGATCGCGCGGTGCCTCGTTCAGCACAGGCTTCGTGGTCTGTGCGTCGGCCTGTACGGTCGCTGTGCTCATCGCCTGCAATCCAACGTTGTCCGGCGAACTGTATAGGCCGGCATCCGTTGAGGAGCTGTTGCTCGGTCGCCATAGGCACGGACCGAAACGCTCTCAATCCGCCCTGTTCGCTGGCGCGGGCTTTTTCAAGGTTGATGAGTTAGCGCTGGCGAACGCGCATTTGGCGACGACGCAGCGAGGGCGAGGTGTCCGTTCCATTCGCCGCCAGCTTGTGCGGGATCGAAATTTCTACTGTAGGAGTAGATCGACTCAGCAGAAACGGCACTGCCCTCGCGCAGGTTGAACTTCCGAGTTCGATTCGAGCCATGCTCGAGATTCTTTGCGGTTAGGCACGACGCGCAAAGTGAATTGATTTCCTTCCGACCCGCAAGCTGAATCTTCTTGTCGAATTTATCTTGCTGAAACTTTGCGGCTAGATTTTCGGGATGAGCCTGCGCATCAGCTTCAGTCGCAGGAGGCGGCAGTGTTTCGCGATTCGGCTGCAGATGTGCGAACCGTTCAACTGCCACTGCGGGTTGGCTGGCGATCATGCCAGCCAGGATGATGAAGCCGATTAATCGCATCCGAGCCTCCTGTGGAGGCAGGCTCGAGGCAAACTGGTAAACGGAAGTTTAAAGCTGGTGAGATCGGACGCCCCCCCCGTAAGCAGATCGGGGCGGGGCAGTGTCACGAGCAGCCAGACGAAGGAGGTTCGGTCAGCCGCGTGCAGCTCGCCAGCCCGCGGCCTTCGCCTCGTCCTCGCTGCAGAACATGCGCTCACCGGAGCGGGTGTCGATCACGGTGTGGTCGTAGTCCCGGGTCCCGGGCAGGTGATAGATCTTGTCGCCCTTCCGCGAGATGTTGCCCTTGATCGCGCAGGCGCTCTGCACAGGCACCGACGCGACGGCCGGCGGCCTCTCCATCTCCGGCCTGGTCTCGATGCCGCTGGCACGCTTGGCGCGCCGCCAGTCCGAGGGCGGGTCGAACGTGCCGGCCCAGAGCCCGCGCTTCCCAGCTCGCGCAGTCGCCTCGGCCGGAACGTAATCGCGGGAATAGCGCTGGTAGGCTGTGGCGAGGCCCTGCTGCACCATCCAGGCGTTCAAGTCCTCGGTGCCCTTCCGGCACACCGCGACGGTGCGCCCGTAGCGATCCGTGTCCCGCGGCTCGCAGGAGATCGGTCCTTCACCGATCCGGTCGGCCAGCGCCAGAGCCGCCCGCTGGCCGCAGCGATAGTCCTTGCCCGCCGCGTCCTGGCAGAGCTGGGCGCTCTCCGGCGCGTCAATGCCGAACAAGCGAATGCGGGTTCCGTGGATCACCACGGTGTCGCCGTCCGTGACGGAGGCGCGACCGGTGATGGGCTCGGCAGCCAGAGCGGGGCCGCTCAGCAGCAGGAGAGCGAGGAGGGTGTGGCGCATCCCGAAGCGATAGCCGATCCGCGGCTTCCGGCAACCGGTTCGAGAGCGCGATGCCGAGCCAAGGGCGGACGATCGAATGGCGGTGCGGATACTATGCTTCCGCAACGGGTTGCCCGTTATCGGCTGAATCGGAGAACCGTTTTGAAGAAGCTCCTTCTTGGCGCATGCGCCCTAGCCTTGTCATCTTTCGTACTCTCACAGACGACAGCGCCGGCTGATGCGCGCTCACGTCACATGAAGTCGGCCAAGCGGACGGGCATCCCCATCACGAACAACACCGGCGGGCGTGGCTCGTCGAGCTCGGCCGCTGGTGGCAATGCAGGTCAGCCTTCTCGCGGGTCACGTTCGACGGGTGGCAGCGGCGGTGGTGCCGGCAACGGTGGCGGCGGTTGAACAGCACAGGCTGCGCAGTTTAGCCACCGCGGGCTTCCATCGTGGTTGCCCGCCACATGCCACGTGAACGCCAGCCTCGAACTCCGCGGTGACACCTTTGTCCAAGGCTGAGAGCCCGCCCGATCTGTCATCGCAGCAGGCTCTCCTGCGCCTGCAATGCTGATACGGTCGACTCGTTGCCTGGCGTAACGCACCAGGGGACTCCTTGACCTTCGCCCGCCCGGTTCGCCGGCGCGGGCTTTTTCGTGGGCCATCGACGCTCAGTACTGAAATCGATTTACATTCAGGAGCTTTGCAGCTTAGTCAGCATGGCGCGGGTCAGCATTTTTTCTTTGAAGGCGCGCATAACAATGTACGGCCGAAGCATCGGACTGACCATTCTATAACGTATCCGCCTCTTCTCTCCCGTCCTCTGTAAAATCCCGCCGCGTCCAGCCTCGCTAAGCTCTTTCAAATGTCGAGCAAAATTGGGAATGTCGTAATCTTTACCGGTGATAAGTCGCAGTGGCTTTCTAACAGAAGCTGCCGTGAAATATCGGAGGTCATCGACTTCCGCCAACGAACAGGCTAGAACAACCTCCTTATAGATATGTCCAGGCTGCGGGCTTTTTGTAGCTTCGTAATAAGACGATTTGATTGAATGCTGCCATTGATCTAGGGCCTTATCTATGCCCGCACCTCCATCGTTGCCGCCGATCTCAAGGCTTTCTCTTCCGATCGCAGATCTAGCGCAATTTAAGCCGAGCAGATGCGCGATGTAAGGAAGGCCCTGCGATAGATCGACAATTTCGGCGAGAGCCGTATTCGTAATCGACATGCCAAGACGGCCGAGACCCCGATTTATGATCTCGGTAACCTCCTGATCTGACATGCGCGGCATAGGAATCTGAACGAGAGCGCGCTCGATCGAATGATGCTCGTGGATCAAGTCGTCCACAGAGTCTGCAACGCCAATGATTAAGACAGTGGCCGGGACAGAGTAGTCCGACAAGACCTTGATCGTATCCGCCATCAATTGAACAATGGTCGGGTCTTTCAAGCGATCGAATTCATCGAAAATCGCAACCACCGTTAGGCTCGTTGCGAGCTGGCTGAGAAGTCGCCTGACAATATCGGGCGTCAATTTCTCCGGCAGAGTATCGACAAGTTTTTGCGCCTCCTCAATGTCGCCGCCAACAAATCCTGCCTTTTGTCTTCTCGAAGTATATATCACTTCGCTAAATGCTTTTTTCCACAAGCTTGTGTAATCGTCCGATGCGTCACAATTAGTTCTCGAAAATAATAATTGTCCGCCGCCCAAGAAACTTGACAACACGTTCGATAGAGAAGTTTTCCCGACGCCGCGCTCTCCATAAAGCACGACATGATATCCACGCTGATTTACCGAGTCCAAGATTTGCCGGACCTGTTCAATCCGACCGGCAAAAAGGTCTTTTTCATTGATGGGCGCTCCGGGCGTGAACACCTGCCCTGCTTGGATGCCCAGCTGTACGAACTTCGAGTCGGCGGTCATGATTCACCTCGCTGCCCAGAGGTGTCTAGTATCAGCGCAAACCTGTCAAGTCGCGCCAGCCACGCTGTCTGACAGTGCCATGTACGATCAGGTTGCGTGTCGGTGCGCCTTCAAGCGGACCGCGGCGCGCCGAGACAAGCAAGGCCAGGAATGGGGCCCGCCGATCTGGGAGTTCGCGGCGAAGGGCGGTTAATCCCGCGCCTCGTTCGGGCCGAGCTCCGCGATCACCGTGCGCCCGGCCGCCGTCAGGAACCACGCCGGCTGCGACCGCCCAGGACCGCGCACGTGCCGTTCCTCGACCAGTCCCATCTCGGCGAGCATCGGTATGTAGGTCGGATAGGCCTCGTGCCGGAGACCCTGCGGATGGGCTGCGCAGGCCCGCAGCGCCAAGAGCGCGCGGCCGCGGATTGGAGCGTGCGGTTCGGTCGGCATCCGGTCAGCGGCCGTTGGTCAGCCTTGGCAGCAGCGCCGCCGCCACCATCAACGATAAGAGCATCAGCAGCGTGGCCACTTCGCGACGCTTGATGGGGCCATCGCCGAGGACGTCATCGAGCATGCCAGCAGCGGTCGAGCCGGCTGCCATGCTCGACAGCAGAACGGCGGCGATCAGGATCCAGCCGGAGAGGGTCTGAGGCATCCGTTCGAGCTACCGCGGTTGGTCCTGCGATTGTCGGGCGCGTTCGAGCGTCTTAGCATCCTCATGCGCGGCCATCAGCTCGATGCTGCTGGCCAGAGCGTCCGCAGCCTCACCGTGCTCCACTGCGCCGGCTGCCACCGTCCGGCAGAAGCGAGCCGCCTGCCTCAGCCCCTCGGAATGCGCAGTGTCCAACGCCGTCAGCACCGCGTTCAGCGTACCATCTCGCTCAGCCTCATCGCCCTTGAAGTGCGGAACCAGAAAGGCCACGAGGCGGACCTTCCATTCGTCTCGGGCTTCAGGCGTATCGTCGCTCATGACTTCACCGGTTGTGCGAGAAGGATCGCAGATCTGACCGCAGCTCGTCTGCTGCCCGGTCTTGCTGTCGGCTCCTTCAGAGTGGCCGTCGCATGCCGGTCCGCCTTAACGGCCGCGGTGACGTCCAGGACCCAGCCGGAAGGCAGCTCGAACGGTCCGGTGTTTGGATTGGCAAGCACCGCGTCGACCGCAGCATTCACTTGCGCATCCGTGACCTCCTTCGATTTAGAAAGGTCGGAGACGGTCAGGGTGGAAGCCATGATTGCCCCTACCGCGAGAGGGCAACGGCCGTCGAGGCGGCATAAGAGGTCCGTGTGGCTGGCCTCACGCGCCCAGGCGCTCTCTGAGCTCGCGTCCAGACCCAGGCCACACCGATCTCGTGTAGTCTCTGTCACCCGCGAACCCGAGGCAGACCCCGATGCATGAGGATCAGGACCGAGTCGTCGACCCAAACGGACCGCCGCCTTGGATCCACCTGCTCTCGCCGCAGCAACGCGACTGGCGGGCAAGGCAGCACATGATGGGCCGCAATCCCGACTCATACATTCTGGGACAGTTGGATGATGCCGGCGCTTGGCCGCCCAGAACCAAGCATCGCACCCGTCGCAAACCCCCGGCCCCTGGCCGTTCTTCTTGATTAAGATGACGCCGGCGGCTTCGAGGGTGGCTACCAGAGACGGAGCATGTAACCACCAGCCAGCACGACGACGGCGAGGGTTACGATCGAGAGGTAGAACCTCTTTGCCGCTTCGGTCCGAAGATTGGCACGGCGCTGATTGGTTCGAGGCCTGAAGGCAACGATCTTCGAATCCCACATGTGCTGGGTCAGGCTGTCGGGCAACCTACGCTTCGATCGTCCCATACGCATATGCCTGTCCTCTCACGAGCGCTTCGCCGTCTTCGGCTGCCCCGCTATTCGGCGGCTTTGGCAACATCATCCTCGATCGGATCGGGCTCCGCGCCCTCTGCGTCTTCGGTCTCGGGATCATCGCTTTCAGACGCCGCGGCTGGGGTGCCTGCCCGATAGAAATCGCCATGCCGGACCAGCTCGCCGCTGGTCGTCATCACGCTGAGGTACGTGGCCAAAGTGTTGGCTGCCACGTCCGTCAAGCGCTCCGTGATCTGGGCGTGCGTCAGGCCCTCGGTGCCGGCATCTTCCAGGAGCGCCTTCAGTCGACCCTTGGCAGAGTTGGCCCGGGGGCCTCGGGGCCCACGAGTGGCACGAGGTTGACCGTCTTCCGCGGGAGCGCGGCGGCGCTTCGGCTGGTCGTCGGCCAGCTCGTCCATCGCAGTGCCTTCAACGATCGATGCGAGCGACCGCTCGGCCATGCGAAGCTTCGTCAGCTCGCCGCTCACTCGCTCGTACTCGGCCTCAAGGGTCTCGCGCTGATGCCTCACGCTGGCCAGGGCCTTCGCGAGCGTATCGTCATTTGCCATCGGTGGATCGACTTCTTCGGTTTCGGGACGTGGATCTGCGGAT
This sequence comes from Methylobacterium sp. J-072, assembly GCF_022829425.1. Taxonomy (NCBI): domain Bacteria; kingdom Pseudomonadati; phylum Pseudomonadota; class Alphaproteobacteria; order Hyphomicrobiales; family Methylobacteriaceae; genus Methylobacterium; species Methylobacterium sp. J-072. The sequence continues at coordinate 19,522 of NZ_JAKSYK010000192.1, forward strand.
GCGGTCGCGATGCGTATCAAGTGGCGCGCTCCAGATCCTCGCGGTGCTGCACATATCCACGGCTGATGGGCCCGTCGGTCACGGCAAGCGATGCCGTATTCATCTGCTGGCCCCGACGCGACGCTTAACGGCACCGAGGAACTGCGACAGGTGCCCCACGACCTCGTCGCCGACAGACGCGGCCGGGGAAGCGTCGGGTGTCTCCTCGGCTTGCTCGGCGCGCTTGGCGACTTCCATCAGAACTTGCTCCACTGCCGGCGGCCAGGGAGCCTGATTGTCCTGAAGCATCCGAGCGGCCCGGACCATCATGATGAACTGCTCCGGCGGGATCGTCGTCCCGGCGGCATGCTGCTCAAGGATGCGGTCGGCGATCGCTGTCGCGAGCCTAGCGACCTCGACCAGCTTGTCGGGCTCAGCGTGAGAGCCCTTCATTTCAGGTAGCCCTTCGCCTTGAGGTGCTCGGTGAGGGCTTCGCGGATCACATCTGGCCGGGATGGCTTCGGATCAGGCTGATCCGCAATCCATGCGTCCAGGGGAACGAGTTGCTCCTCATGGCACCGAACGACGACAGCAGTGCCTCGCCCCGTGGTCTTGGGGCGACCGCGCACTTTTGGGATATCCCGAATTGACGAGCTCATGCTTTCAGGATATCACGAAATTCGGCCCGACGGGAAGGTGGAAGCTCCCGCGCCGGGCCTGACCCTGCAACGCCGTCCGGAAAGACCGTCACATGGCTACCCATAATCCTACAGCACCGGCTCGCGCCGGTGAACGCCCACGCTCGCCTTCTCAGCCTTTCACCGACATCCCGGACTTCAGCCAGCCAGTCCCAATTCGTCGGCCGGTCGCGATCGGCACAGTCCGCGAGCTTCCGAGCGAACGCCGTTCCCCAATCCTGCCGAACGAGCCGATGCCTGGCGCCATTGAGCCGTGGGAGGCCGTGGCTCCTGTTCGCCCCGACACGGCGCACGTCCGTGCCCGGCGCTTCCTGGATCTCGCTGGCGAGGCGCTGGCCGCTACCCTCATCATCGCCGGGGGCGTGTTCGCCTACGGCTACCTCCCTCTCGCGTGAGGAGGGGGCCATGAGCAAATCCTCCTCCAGGAAGGCACCAGCTGGCCCGCGGACGTCCCTGCGCGAGCGGGCTGCCGACGTAGATGCCTCGGCCGCCCGCGTTCTGAGACGGAAGGCCGAGGAGCCGGCTGCGTCTCAATCCATGCCGTTGGCTAAGACGCAGGCTGACGCGGTGGAACTGAGCGGCCTCAACATCTCCCAGCTCAGCAACCTCTTCGACGTGTTTGAGGCAATCCACCACCAGTGGCTGGCGGTAGGCTGTCAGCCATTCTCAGAAATCCATGACCCAATCGTCGGCGTGCGCCCCAATGCAGCTGGCAATCTCGCAGAGCAGGAAGCCTCGCGTGCGGCTCTAATTCGCGACCGCATCGCCGATGAGGTGCGCCTGCGAAAGCCGCAGGACGATTGGCAGCGCGACGAAGCTCTGAGCCTGCGTATCAAAGATGCGATCTTATGCGAGGGGGCGATCCGGGATCGCGATCTCCTCATGGAAGCCGTGAAGGCCTGGGGCTGAGCATGAGCAACGTTGTCCTCTTTCCCACCAGCCGACGAGTGACGGCCAAAGCCATTCCGCGAGAGGAGTTCGAGCAGCTCGCGGAGCTCGCGCTCGATGTCGTAGAGCGGATCGTCGCCTTGCTGGATCAGCACGATGACGATCCGGATACCGAGGATGGCGCCGACGCCGAGCCGTCCCTGGGCGCGCCCGAGGGGTACGTCTCATAGCTTCCGTGGTTTCGGGGCGGCGACCGCGACAGTGAGCTCGATTGCGGCCCAAACCCAACGTGACAGTCGTCGATTCGCCGAGGCCATTTCGCTTGCCGGAATTCAACCCAGCCACCTACCCTGCGCACTGAACACGCATGGAACGACGGCATGGCGATCAGCATCCGGTACTTCATCTTCGAGGAGGCCGGCAGCCTGCGAAGCGTACCGCGGCGGATCAGTGAAGGCTTATGGCAGGGGGAGGATACCTTGCCCGATTATGCCAGCACCCGTCAGCGCGTAGCCGAGATCGTGGTCGAGAACGACGATGGGAAGCCGGCGCGCATTCTGGATGCGAAGGGCTGCTTTTGGGAATTTGACGAAGCGGGCAAGCTCGTCATCGAACCGATCGATTTCTCCTGGGCGTTCGAAAATCCAGGCCGATCGAAGGCCACCGTGGTTGACCTGCGTCCGAAGCTCGAACGGAAGAAGTGGGAGGCCAAGCATCGTTGGACGGTAACCAGCGAGGAGCTCGATCGGATCAGCGCCGCGCTCTGGCCGTGGGCTGCGGCGGAAATCGAGGAGGCGCGACCCGTCAAAGGCACCGCCGCGAAAGTGCCTCCGCTCACCCACGATGGCGAGCGGGCCCTTACCAAGATCCAGGGGGCCCTCGGCACGATCGGCTATGAGCTCGAACAGCTCTCGGAGCCAGCGCTGAAGGGTCTCGCTCATGAGCTGCGCCGCTACGCCAGGATCTATGACGGAGAGAGGATCCTGTACGAGGCGTTCGCCTTTGAGGTCGACCGTCTGAAGGAGATCCGGGTTCGGCAGCGAACCGGCAAGGGTGGCTGGTACGCCTTCGTTCGGATCATGCGGTGGGATGAGGCGCGCACGCAAGCCGAGGAGATCGATACGATCGAGGAGCGCTGCGAGGGGAAGAAGGCCGCCCTTGAGGCTGCTCGGCGCCTGCTGGCCGAGAATGCGCACCGGCTGGGCGATGGGATCACGGTCGAAGCCGACGTGGCGACCGAACTGGATTGGGTGCCGAAGAAAGTTTCGGCCGATCTGCGGGGGGAGCGGTAAGCTCTCCACCGCGCTATGCGAGCCAACCCACAGGATTGAAGACGAGCCACCCCGGGTGAACCCCCAGAGGAAATTGGCGTCTCGGAATTTCGTCCTGACCCTGCCGAAATGCTCAATGATTTGAGTAGTTTGTAATGGTCGGAGTGGCCGGACTTGAACCGACGACCCCCTGTCCCCCAGACAGGTGCGCTACCGGGCTGCGCTACACTCCGACGCCACATGGGCCCGGGGCTCTTAGCCGTCGCGCTCCGCCCGCGCAAGCCCTTCACGCCGGATCGGCGGCGCTGGCCCTCTCCGGCCAGGGCGGTTACGGGGAGCATCCGCATCGCGCCAAAACGATCGCGCCACGCCATCGAGGATCATGACGGACCGACCGATCGCCTTCGATCTCACGCGCCTCGTCACGCGGCTGCGCCATGCGAGCCCGTCGGGGATCGACCGGGTCGATCTCGCCTATGCGCGCCACTGTCTGGGTCGGCCGGGGCCGGGCGTCGGCGTGGTCTCGACGGCGTATGGGCCGCGGGTGCTCGACCGCGAGCACGCGCTGGCCATCGTCGAAGCCGTGGCGGCGGGCTGGGTCGAGGATCGGGATGCGCTCGCGGATCCGGTCTATCGCGGGCTGGCGGCGCGGCTCGGCGCCCCGGTGACATCCGCCCCGTCCGCGCAGGCATCGCGGGCTGAGGGCACGCAGCGCCGCCGGATCCAGGCGCGGACGGCGGCCGATATCGCCCTGCGCGGCCGCCCGCTCTCGGCCCTGCCCCGGGATGCGCTTTACCTGCACACCTCGCATCTGCGCCTCGACAATCCCGGTCGGTTCGATTGGCTCTACGACCGGCGGGACGTGCGCGCGGCGTTCTTCGTCCACGACCTCATCCCGATCACGCATCCCGAATACGGGCGCGCCGGCGAGGCCGACCGACACCGGGTCCGGATGCGCACCATCGGCCGGCATGCGGCCGCGATTCTCGTCAATTCCGCCGATACCGGCGCACGCACCCTTAATCACTTGGCTGCCGAGGGGTTCGGCCGGCCGCCGGTGGCGGTGGGGCATCTCGGGGTCGAGCCGGCCTTCGGGCGCACGGGGCCGCGATTCCAGCCGGACCGCCCGACCTTCCTGGTCTGCGGCACGATCGAGTCGCGCAAGAATCACCTGCTGCTGTTCCAGTTGTGGCGCGTCCTGGCCGAGCGGCACGGAGCGGCGGCGCCGCGCCTAGTGGTGGTCGGGCGCCGGGGCTGGGAGGCCGAGAGCGCCATCGACATGCTCGAACGCTGCCCCGGCGTGCGCGCCCACGCGGTCGAGGTCACGGGCCTCTCGACGCACGGCCTCGCCGCGCTGACCCGCAGCTGCACCGCCCTGCTGATGCCCTCGTTCACGGAGGGCTACGGCATCCCGATCGTCGAGGCGGCGGCCTCCGGCCTGCCGGTGGTGGCCTCGGACATCCCGGTCCACAGAGAGATCGCCGGCGGCTTCGCCCTGTTCCGTGATCCCTTCGATGGCCCGGGCTGGTTGGACGCGATCGAGGCGCTCGCCCGGCCGGACGCGCCGCTCCGGGCCGAGCTCGCCGGGCGTCTCGACGGCTATGGGCCGCCGGGCTGGGACGCCCATTTCGCGGCCGTCGGCCCGACGCTCGCGGCGATCTGACCGGATCGTCGGAACCGCCGCGAGTTGCGCCGCTCCGGCCTGACGAATAAGGGAAAGCGTCAGCCCTTAGGGCCGGCCCCGGGTTGGGCGGAACGGAGATCCTGTCGATGCAGGTGGTCGATCTCGATCGCGAGACGGTCAAGCGCGGGTTGAGCGATGGCACAATGCTGATCATCGACGTGCGCGAGGACCACGAATACGAGGCTGGACACATTCCCGGCGCCGTTTCGCATCCGCTCTCCACGTTCGATCCGCAGGCTGTGGCCGCTCTGATCGCCGCGGATGGGCGCCGCCCGGTCCTGTCGTGCGGCTCCGGCGTCCGCTCGGTCCACGCCCTGGTGGCGGCCCAGAAGGCCGGTCTCGACATCGCCGAGCACTACAAGGGCGGCTTCAAGGATTGGTCCGCCGCCGGCGAAGCAATCGAGTAGCCGTATAAAACAATCCGCCCTTTTCGGGCCGCGATGTGCGCTCTCGCACAATGGGTAAGTGGGCGCGCGGGTTACGGCGCGTCTGCCAAGGACTCATCGTCAAGCTCGGTTCGACCGCCGGGTCGGCCAACGGACAGCAGGACCCGATGCGCAGCCGGCTTTCCAGCCTCCTCCCCGTGCTCTCCGGTCTCGCCGCCGGCTTCCTCGTTGCGGGTCCCCTCGCACCGATCGCGCATGCCCAGGCACCGGGCGGTCCGCCACCGAAGGTCACCGTCGCTAAGCCGGTGGTCCGCGAGATCGTCGAGCAGGACCAGTATACCGGCCGCTTCGACGCGATCGATTACGTCGAGGTCCGGGCCCGGGTCACCGGATATCTGGAAAAGATCAACTTCACCGACGGCCAGACGGTGAAGAAGGGCGATCTGCTGTTCGTGATCGACCGGCGCCCCTACAAGGCGGCCTTGGAGCAGGCCCAGGCCGCCCTGGCCTCCGCCAAGGCGCGCCAATCCTTCTCGCAGACCGATCTCGAGCGCGCCCAGACCCTGTCGCGGAGCGGCAACATCTCCGAGCAGGTCACCGACCAGCGCCGGCAGGCCTCGCTGACCGCCCAGGCCGATGTCGACAGCGCCCAGGCGGCGCTGAACAACGCGCAGCTCAACTACGACTTCAGCGAGGTGAAGGCGCCGGTCAACGGCCGGATTAGCCGGCGGCTGGTCACCGAGGGCAACATCGTCAGCGCCGACCAGACGATGCTGACCACGATCGTGTCGCTCGACCCGATCTGGTTCAGCTTTACCGTCGATGAGAAGTCGTTCCTCAAGTATCAGAGCAGCCTCGGCATCGGCATGGGCCAGACCCAGCAGGGCAAGGGCGTGCCGATCCTGATCTCGCTCTCCGGCGAGGCGAAGCCGACCCGCAAGGGCACCCTCGACTTCGTCGACAACCGCGTCGACAACGCCACCGGCACGATCCTGCTGCGCGCCACCGTTCCGAACGCCGACCTGTTCATCAAGCCCGGCCTGTTCGGCATCGTGGCGATGCCGGCCACCAAGCCGTTCCAGGGCGTGATGATCCCCGACGAGGCGGTCGCCGCCAACCAGGACAAGCGCATCGTCTACGTGCTCGGGCCCGACAACGTGATCCAGCAGAAGGACGTGGTGCTCGGCCCGAAGGTCGATGGCTACCGGGTGATCCGCAGCGGCCTGAAGGGCGACGAGACCCTGGTGGTCAATGGCATCGCCCGCGTCCGCCCGGGGGCCAAGGTCGCCCCGGAGACGATCGAGCTGCCCCCGAGCAAGACGTGAGCCCGACCGGCTCGACACGATCGCATTCGTGCGCGCCGCGCCGCGTGCGCCGCACCGACGACGCAGGGCCCCGACCGGGAGACCGGCGGGCCTCAGAGGTTTGACCGATGCGTTTCGCCCACTTCTTCGTCGATAGGCCGATCTTCGCGTCGGTCACGTCGATCGTCTTCCTGATCCTCGGCTTCGTGGCCTACGAGACCCTGCCGGTCTCGCAATATCCCGAGATCGTGCCGCCGACCGTGACCGTGCGCGCCTCCTATCCGGGCGCCAACGCCGAGACCGTGGCCGCCACCATCGCGACGCCGATCGAGCAGGAGGTCAACGGCGTCGACAACATGTTGTACATGACGTCGTTGTCGACCAACGACGGCAACATGCTGCTGACCGTGACCTTCAAGGTCGGCACCAACCTCGATATCGCCAACGTGCTGGTACAGAACCGGCTCTCGGTGGCCCAGCCGCGCCTGCCGCCGGACGTGCGCAACCTCGGCGTCACCGTGCGCAAGGCCTCGCCCGACCTGATGCTGGTCGTGCACCTGCTCTCGCCGAACAAGACCTACGACCAGAACTACCTCGCCAACTACATCTACCTGAACATCCGCGACGAGCTGCTGCGCCTCGACGGCGTCGGCGACATCACGGTGTTCGGCGGTAACGAATACGCCGAGCGGATCTGGGTCGATCCGAACAAACTCGCCGCCTACGGCCTGTCGGTCACCGACGTCACCACGGCCCTCCAGGAGCAGAACGTCCAGGTGGCGGCCGGCCAGCTCAACGGTCCGCCCGCGGCCAAGAGCGAGGCGTTCCAGCTCGTCGTCCAGTCGCAAGCGCGCTTCAAGACTCCGGAACAGTTCGCCGAGGTGATCATCAAGGCCCAGGACGGGCGCCTCGTCCGGATCAAGGACATCGCCCGCGTCGAGATGGGCCAGAAGGACTACACGACCAACTCCTACCTCAACGACACGCCCGCGGTGGGCATCGGCGCGTTCCAGCGGCCTGGCACCAACGCCCTCGAGGCGGCGACCTCGGTCAAGCAGGTGATGGAGACCGTCAAGAAGAACTTCCCGCCGGACGTCGAGTACCGCATCGCCTACAACCCGACCGAGTTCATCGAGGAATCGATCCAGGAGGTCTACAAGACCCTGTTCGAGGCAGTCGGCCTCGTGGTCATCGTGGTGCTGGTGTTCCTCCAGAGCTGGCGCACCGCCCTGATCCCGGTCATCGCGATTCCCGTGTCGCTGATCGGCACCTTCGCGGCGATGGCGGCGTTCGGCTTCTCGCTCAACAACCTGACCCTGTTCGGGCTGGTGCTCGCCATCGGCATCGTGGTCGACGACGCCATCGTGGTGGTGGAGAACGTCGAGCGCAACATGGCCGAGGGGCTCTCGGCCGGCGATGCCGCGCACAAGACCATGGACGAGGTCGGTGGCGCGGTCATCGCCATCGCGCTCGTGCTGGCGGCGGTGTTCGTGCCGACCGCGTTCATCCCGGGCATCTCGGGCCAGTTCTACAAGCAGTTCGCACTCACGATCGCGGCCTCGACCCTGATCTCCGCGTTCAACTCGCTGACCCTGTCCCCGGCGCTCTGTAAGCTGCTGCTCGTGCCGCACCATGCGCGCAAAGAGCCGAAGTTCTTCCTGGCCCGGTTCCTGAACTGGCTCGCCAACGGCTTCAACCGCGCCTTCGACGCCACGTCGAACGCCTACGGCCGCACGATCCGCGTCCTGACCGGCGGGTTCGTCGGGCTGGCGGCGATGCTGCTGATCTACGCAGCGGTGATCGCCGGCACCCTGCACCTCGCCCAGACGACGCCCACAGGCTTCATCCCGGACCAGGACCAGGGCTATCTGATCGGCGTCGTCCAGCTGCCCTCCGGCTCCTCGCTCGATCGCACCACCGACGTGATCCTGCGGGCCGCCAAGCAGGCCAGGACGGTGCCCGGCGTCGCCAACGCGGTGATCATCGCGGGCTTCGACGGAGCGACCTTCACCAACACCACCAATGCCGGCGTGATGTTCCTCACCCTCACGGGTGCGAAGGAGCGCGCCGGCGAGGGTCGCAGCGCCGGGGTGATCACCGGCGAGGTGCTCAAGGCCACCTCGGACATCCAGGAAGCCCGGGTGATCGTGATCCCGCCGCCGCCGGTGCGCGGTCTCGGCAACGGCGGCGGTTTCAAGATGCAGATCGAGAGCCGTCAATCCTCGGAGATCGGTCCGCTGATGGCCGCGGCCGGCGAGGTGATCGCCCAGGCGAACCAGAGCGCCGACGTGCAGCGCGTGTTTACGACCTTCGACAACGCGACGCCGCAGCTCTTCCTCGACATCGACCGCACCATCGCGCGGATGCTGAACGTGCCGCTCGCCAACGTGTTCTCGTCGGTGCAGGCCGATCTCGGCGGCACCTACGTGAACGACTTCAACACGCTCGGGCGCATCTACCAAGTGCGCCTGCAGGGCGATGCCGCCTTCCGCTCGTCGATCCAGGACATCTCGCAGATCAAGGTGCGCTCCTCCACGGGGGCGCTGGTGCCGATGGGCACCCTCGCCTCGGTGCGCGACGTCACCGGCCCGCAGATCGTGCAGCGGTTCAACCTGTACTACTCGGTCCCCATCCAGGGCGTGGCCAAGCCCGGCGTCTCGACCGGACAGGCCCTGACCGCCATGGAGGACATCGCCAAGAAGGTGCTGCCCGACGGCTACGCCTACGACTGGACCGAGATCGCCTTTCAGCAGAAGGCCGCGAGCGGCACCGCGGGCGCCGTCTTCGCCCTGGGCGTGCTGCTGGTCTTCCTGGTGCTGGCCGCGCAGTACGAATCCTGGGCGCTGCCGCTGGCGATCTTGCTGGTGGTGCCCACCGGCGTGCTCGCGGCGCTCGCCGGGGTGCAGTTCCGGGGGCAGGACAACAATATTCTGACCCAGATCGGCCTGATCGTGCTGATCGGCTTGGCTGCCAAGAACGCGATCCTGATTGTCGAGTTCGCGCACGATATCGAGCAGCGCGAGCATCGGGGTCCGGTCGAGGCGGCGGTGGAAGCCTGCCGTCTGCGCCTGCGCCCGATCCTGATGACCGCCTTCGCGTTCATCCTCGGCACCCTGCCGCTGGTGATCGCCACCGGCCCCGGCGCAGAGATGCGCCAGGCCCTGGGCACGGCCGTGTTCTTCGGGATGATCGGCGCGACCTTCTTCGGCCTGTTCCTCACCCCGGTCTTCTACGTGGTGATCCGCCACCTCTCGCTCTGGCTCGGCCGCCTGCGCGGCAAGTCTACGCACGGCGACCATGGCGGGGCGGCTCCCGCCCACGGCTGAGGCGGGTCGTCTGTCGATCGAAAGACACGCGCATGCCTGGAGCCGCGCCCGACCCTGACCGGTCGGGCGCGGCTTCGTTTTGCGAAGGCCTGCCGACTTCGGTGTAGAAGCTTGCCATGCACGTCCTCGGCCGCCTCTTCCTCGGAGCCTTCGCTCTCCTGCTCGCCGTCCCGGCCGGCGCCGCGATCCTCGTGCTGGCGCTCTTGGTCGATCCGACTGCCAATGCCTGGCTCACCGGCGGGGCGCTCGCGGGCGTCGATATGGCGCTCTCCGACCTGTCCGCCGGGCTCCCGCCGGAGGGGCTGGTCATCCTGATTGCCGGTCTCGCCCAGGCGCTGTTCGTCCTGCTGTTCGTGCCCCCCGCCCTGGTCGGTTTCGCCGGCGAGATTTTTTCGCGCCGCGGCTTCGTTTGGTACGGCGCCGGTGGCGGCATCCTGACCGCCGCCCTCCCCTGGCTCGCCCGCGGCGCCGCGCGTTCGGAAGCGAGCCCGGGGCTTCTGGCCGCCGAGGCGCGGCTGACGCTGATCCTGTTCGTCGTCGGCGCCAGCGCCGGCCTGGTCTACTGGCTGGTCGCCGGGCGCAGCGCCGGGTTCTCGCGAGCCGATCAACATGCCGCAGGCGCATGAGCGTTTGGTCCGGTGTCGGACCGTCCGCGCTTGGCCGCGGGCGCCTCTGCGCGGTAGAGGAAAGCCGTCACGAAGCGGATTCCGATGCTCGCCCTGCGCTCCCTCGCCTTCAACGCCTGCTTCTACGCGGTGACGACGCTGCTGGCGCTCGGTGGCCTGCCCACGCTGGTCTCCCGCCGCGCGGTGCTGCGGCTGGCCCGGCTCTGGGGCCGGATGACCCTATGGCTGCTGCGCGTGGTCGCCGGCATGCGGGTCGAGTTCCGCGGCCTCGAGAACATCCCGAAGGGGCCGCTGCTGATCGCGGCCAAGCACCAGTCCGCCCTGGAGACCCTGGCGCTCTGCACGGTGTTCCCGGAATTCGCCTATATCCTCAAGCGCGAGCTGCTCCTGATCCCGCTGATTGGCTGGTACCTGTCCCGCAGCGGCATGGTGGCGATCGACCGCTCCAAGGGCGCCCGGGCGATGAGCCTGATGAATGCGGCCGCGGCCGACGCTATCCGGGATGGCCGCCAGCTCATCATTTTCCCTGAAGGAACCCGCCGCGCGGTCGGGGCTCCGCCGGCCTACAAGCAGGGCCTGTCGCATCTCTACACGGCGTTGAACGTACCGTGCCTGCCGGTGGCGCTGAACACCGGCGCGTTCTGGGCTCGCAACAGCCTCATCCGCCGACCCGGCACGGCCGTGATCCACTTCCTCAAGCCGATCCCCCCGGGTTTGGGCCGCCAGGAATTCCAGGCACTCGCCCAGGAGCGCCTGGAGGCGGCCTCGAACGCCCTTCTGGAGGGCGGCCTGAAGGGTTTCGCGTCTGAGAGCGCTTCGTCATCGGCCACGGAAGCGCCGGCCGGCGCCGCACCGCGCCGCTGAGTTTTTTCGGAGCCGCACCGGCCGTTATCGCGGGCTGCCGCATCGCCCGGCAGCCAGAGCGGCTGCTTGTGGATAACTCGCCCCATCACCACATTCTTCCTCAGGAATGTTGTGCTTGACGCCTGTGGATATCGCGCGGTAGGTTGGAACAAATGGCGAACAGAAGAGCCCTGTCCTGGTCGGCCGCGCTTCGCGACCTGAAGGACGATCGCACGCGGAGACAGGATGTGCGTGAAGAACGCCTCAAGACCACGGCCGGCCTGCGCGGCACGCCGGCCCTCCCTCTCTCGGCCTGGCGCGGGCATTCGGGCCGGCGCTACGTGGTCGGGGTCCATCCGGCCGGCGCTTTCGACCTCGACGAGATGGCGGAGGCCGTGGTGATCGCCGTGCGGCGCGACGAGACCGGCATCGCCGAGATGGTCTCGGTGGCGACCTCGAAGGAGAGCCCGCGCGACCATCTCCGGCGGACCTGGCTCGACCGGGTGCGGAGCAGCGGCGCCACCGAGCTGCACGTGCATCGCCTCGCCGAGGGCGAAGCCGAGCGGGCGGCGATCGTCAGCGACCTGCAGTTCGACACGATCGAGCCGGCCCAGGTCTGATCCTAGACCTGACCCGGATATCGGGTCTCTCGAGGCGGATCGGTCGCCGCGCGGTCGATCGATCCCGACGTTGCCCCAGTTTTGCCCCGTGCATGGCCTCAAGGCGGGGCCTGCAGGCCCCTGGATCGGGGCGGATGGTGGGGAGCGGGACGCATGACGCAGGATCGGACGCGAGCAGACGGCGATGCGCAGGCTTCGCTGGCGCGGACCGCGCGGCGTCTGCGGCTCGGGCTGTTCCTGCCCTACATCGTCCTCGCGCTGATCGTGGTCGCCTGGTCGGCCGGCTGGTTCTGGATCCGGGGACGCGGGGCAACCGAAATCGATGGCTGGATCGCCCGGGAGGCGGCCGCCGGCCGCACTTGGACCTGCGCCGACCGATCGCTGACCGGCTATCCGTTCCGGATCGAGCTGCGCTGCAGCGCCGTCACCCTGGATCGATCCGACGGCCGGTTCCGCCTCGGCCCGTCGACCGCGGTGGCACAGGTCTACCAGCCGCGTCTGATCCTGTTCGAGAGCGCGGGCCCCTTCCATGTCGAGCAGGGCGCGCTGACCGGCGACGCCACCTGGAGCAAGCTCCAGGGCAGCGTCCACGGCGAATCGGAGGGATTCACGCGGGCCTCGCTGGTGGTGGACGGCCCGAACGTCACCGTCGCCGGCGCCGATCCGGGGCCGATCGCGGTGGCGGGCCAGCATCTCGAGCTGCATGCGCGGCCGACCCCCGGCCGCTTCGACTCCGAGGGCGCAGTCGACGTGAGCCTGCGGCTCGCCCAGGCTGCGGTGCCGCAGCTCGACGCGCTCACCGGCAACCCCGCCCCCGCCGACCTGTCGCTCGACGCCACCGTGACCCAGGCGACCGTCCTGCGCACCGGGCCGGTACCGCGGGAACTCGAGCGCTGGCGCCGGGCCGGCGGCACCCTCGACCTGACGGCCCTGTCGCTGGCCAAGGGCGCCCAGCGCGTCCAGGCGAAGGGTGCGCTCGCCCTCGACGAGGCGCACCGCCCGGTCGGGCAGTTCGACCTGCGGGCGGCCGGGGCCGATGCCTTGATCGGTAGCGTCGTCGGCCAGCGCTTCGGATCCGAGAAGGGTGCCCTGGTCGGCCAGCTCGTCGGCGGCCTCCTGGGCCTGGGCCGGCGGCCCGAACCGGAGGATGGGTCGGCGGATGCGGCGCCGCTTAAATCCCTGCCGCCGCTGAAGCTCGTGAACGGGCGGATCGTTTTCAGCGGGTTCCCGATCCCGAACCTCTACCTGCCGATCCTGTACTAGATCGGCTACAAGGCGCCTATGTCCGCTCCGATCCCTCCGGCCCGCGTCAAGATTTGCGGGCTCAGCACGCCGGAAACCCTCGAAGCCGCGCTGAAGGCTGGCGCGGATTGGATCGGGTTCGTGCACTTCCCCCGCAGTCCCCGCCACGTAGACTTCGCGGGCGCGTCGCGTTTATCGGCGCAGGCTAGCGGCCGGGCCGAACGCGTCGTCCTGCTCGTCGATCCCGACGATGCGTTGGTTCGGGCGGCGGTCGAGGCGGTGGTCCCGGACCTGATCCAGCTGCACGGGCGCGAGAGCCCCGAGCGGGTGGCAGCGATCCGGGCGCTGGCCGGACGGCCGGTGATGAAGGCGATCGGTGTGGCGACCCGGGCCGACCTGGAGCCGATCGCCGCCTATGGGGCGGTGGCCGACCGGATCCTGCTGGATGCCAAGCCGCCCGCCGGTGCCGCGCTCCCTGGGGGCAACGGTCACCGGTTCGACTGGGCGATCCTGGCTGAAGCCGATCTGCCGGCGGGGACCATGCTGTCCGGGGGGCTCGACGCCGGCAATGTTCGGAACGCCCTCACCCGCACCGGGCTTCGCGCCGTGGACGTGTCGTCGGGTGTCGAATCGGCGCCCGGCCTCAAGGACCCAGAAAAAATCGCGGCCTTCGTGGCCGCGGTGCGGGCGGCCCGCTGAACCTGTCCGCTCAGCGCGGCGCCGGCAATGCGGTCCGGTTGGTGTTGGGCACCGTGTAAGCGGTCCCCTGCGTCTCACTCTCAGGCGCGTAAGCGCGCAGGCGGCTGGCTTCGCGCTCGTAGTGCGTGGCTTCGCGGCGATGGTAGCGCACGTTCGCCCGGGTCTTGCCCTGGCCGAGCCAGGTGAACACGCCGCCGACCACAATGCCCAGAGCCACCGCGCCGAACAGGATCGCATAGAGCGGCAGGTCGACGCTGAACACCGGAGCGTCCGCGTTGAACGGGTCGAAGGACAGCGGGACGGGCGCCCGGTTGGCGACCGCCAGCAGGATCACCAGGGCGGCGATCGGCAGCAGCACGAGGCTCTTCAGGAAACGGATCATCGCGCTCACAGACCTCTTCCTACTCGGCGGCCGACGCGCTCTCGCCGATGCCCGCGGCGTTGAGGCGCTGGCGCATCTCCTTCCCGGTCTTGAACACGGGAATCGCCTTCTCGGACACGGCAACGGCCGCGCCGGTGCGCGGGTTGCGTCCCTTGCGCGCTTCCCGACGCTTCACCGAGAAGGCGCCGAAGCCGCGCAGCTCGACCCGGTCGCCCCGGGCCAGTGCGTCCGAGATGGTGTCGAGGATCGCGTTGACCAGGATCTCGACGTCGCGCTGGTAGAGATGCGGGTTCTGCTCGGCGATCTTGAGGACGAGCTCCGACTTGATCATGGCGTCTGGTCTTCTCGGGGGATCGGGGCGGGCTTCGGGTGCGAGGGCGCTCAGGGTTCCGGGCGCCACAGGACGAGGAGGCCACCGCCCGCGGTCTCAGCCTGGCTGCCAACGGCCCGCAGCCGCCCGGCGAGCCCGTCGAGGCCCAGGAGGTCCGCGCCGATGCCGGCGGCCGACCAGAGCGAGAAATCGCTGTCCTTGCTGGGCTTCCAGTCCTTGATCGGTAGGTCCTTCGGCACGCCCCGGTTCGCCTCCAGCCAGGCCACGGCCTGGCGCTCGCCGCCGAGCTCGTCCACCAGCTTAAGCGGCACGCTCTGGCGGCCGCTGAACACCCGCCCGTCCGAGACGGCGGTGAGCTGGCCGGCATCCATGCCGCGGCGCTCGGCCACCAAGCCCTTGAACCAGGCATAGGTGTCGCCGACCACGGCGGCCAGGGCGGCGCGCGCCTCCGGGGTGGTGGGGGTGAAGCCCGAGGGCTCGGCCTTGAGCGGCGAGGATTTCACCGACTCGACCTTGACCCCAACCTTGTCGAGCAGGCCCGACAGGTCCGGGTACTGGAACAGCACGCCGATCGACCCGACCAGGCTGGTCTCGCGGGCGACGATGTGGTCGGCCGCGATGGCGGTGATGTAGGCGCCCGAGGCCGCGGTGCCGTCCACGAAGGCCACGATCGGCTTCTTGGCGGCGAGCGCCCGCAGGTTGCGGAAGATCTCTTCCGAGCCCGTGGTGGTACCCCCCGGCGAGTTGATCGAGACGACCACGCCCTTCACGGCGTCGGAGTCGCCGACCCGCTGCATCAGCTTGGCGGTCGACTCGCTGCCGGCGATGAAGCCCGAGACGGAGATGCGGGCGATCTGCGGGCGCACCGCGAAGGCGCCGTCGGCGCCGGCCCGGACCCGGTAACCGAGGGCGCCCACCGCCACGATCAGGCCGCCGATCCCGAGCACCCGCCACAGGGACAGCCTGCGGCGCAGGCGCCGGCGGTCGATCAGCAGTTCGGCGTCGGCTGCCATGCGGTCGCTTCCCTTCGCCTCCCCGGATCGGCCCCGTAACGGGGTGCGGGGGCGAGGCCCCGCGCCGGGCAAGTCCTTGGTTTCCTTTGCCTCGCGCGGCCGGAGCCGCCCGAGGCCGGTGTTCTAGAGCATTTTCCGCGGGCCTGGATATGGGCCGCGCGAAGAAAATGCGGCGCCCCCGGGCGGACCCTCCAGCCGGACGGTCTCCGAGCGCTCCGTGCGGTGACGATCCGGCCAGCTCGGAAGGATGGGCCTCTCGGATGGCGGTGGTCCCGATCGGTCCCGTCCCGGTCGCTGGCTGCCGCACCAGAGACGCTTATGAAGCGCCCGGCGCGAACAGGGCGACAACACTGTGGGGCGTGTCATTGCCGAAGAACCGCGCAAGATTCGCCGCGGCGAGGGTGGCGGCTTCGGTGCTGCGGGGAAACAGGTCTCGCTCGTAGGTGGTGAGCGCGGCGTCGCTGTCCTCGGGGGTCGCGATCAGCGCCCTGGCGAGTGCTACGCCGTCGGTCAGGGCGAGATTTGCCCCCTCACCCGAGAACGGCGACATGAGGTGTGCGGCATCGCCGAGAAGCGTGACGCCGGGGAGGTGCTCCCAGCGATGATCGACCGGCAGCGCGTGGATGAGCCGCAGGATCGGATCCGTGTCGCTGTGCCCGACGAGGGCGGTGAGGTGCGGCGCCCATCCCGCGAACGGCTCCGCGATGCGGGCGAGAGTCCCGCGCGCGTCCCGGACATCGAAAGCGGCGAACCAGTCTGCCGGCTTCCGCAAGGCCGCGTAGACATGGAGCGTGCCATCGGCATACCGGTGCGCGAGAATGCCTCTGCCCGGGGCAAGGGCCATCAGCGTGCCGCTGCCGATCGCATCCGCGCTGTCACTGTGTCGCGCTACCCCGTCGTACAGGCTCGTCTCGACGAACGCGATGCCGGTATAGTCAGGCCGCGCCTCCGAAAGGAGCGGGCGGACCTTCGACCATGCGCCGTCCGCACCCACCAGCAGGTCGGACGCGACGGTCGCGCCGTTTGCGAAGGCAATCACCTGTCGTCCCTCGGCGCGGGCGGTGACGGAAACCACCCTGCGATCCCATTTGATCGTTCCGGGCGGCAGCGAAGCGATCAGCATCCGTCGAAGGTCACCGCGATCGATCTCCGGGCGGCTGCCCAGAAGATTACCGGGGCTGTCGAACAGGACAGCGCCATCCGCGCCAACGATGCGCTTCGCGTCCTCTCCGGGGCGGATGAGGCCGAGGAAGCTGTCGAACAGCCCGGCGGCTTTTAGCGCGGCCTGGCCGGTGTGTTCATGAAGGTCGAGCAGACCGCCCTGGGCCCGCGCCTCCGCGGACGGTTCGGCTTCGTAGATCGTGGCCGCGATACCGTGGAGATGGAGAATACGAGCCAGCACGAGACCGCCGAGGCCCGCGCCGATGATGGCAATCGTCTGTCGCATGGGTGCGCTCCTGCGACCGCAGATTCACAGCGCCTGACATCGTCAGGCTGCTCTTCCGGAGACGCTGGCCGAACCGCATGGGTCCTGCAGTCGGCGTGTGCGCGACGACCCGAAACCGAGCCGTCGTTTTTCGCGACAATATTCAGATTACATCGCCGGCCAAGGTCGGACAACCAGCTTCGATCCGCTCAAGGCCGAGCTTTGCCCGCGTCGCCTTCGCGGGGCCCGGGACGATGCGGTTCGCTTCGCCGAGGCACAAAGAAAAACCCGCGCGGGACAGGTGTCCCGCGCGGGCTTTTTGGGATCGATACGAAGCCGCCGCCCGGCCGAACCGGGCGGCGAAACCGTCGGTCTCACTCGTCGTCGGTGCGGGCCTTCTTGAAGGCGGCGCCGAGGATGTCGCCGAGCGAGGCGCCGGAATCGGCGGAGCCGAACTGGGCCATCGCCTCCTTCTCCTCGGCCACTTCCAGGGCCTTGATCGAGACCTGGACGCGGTGGGCCTTGCGGTCGAACTGCACGACCCGGGCATCGAACTTCTCGCCGGCGGCGAAACGCTCGGGGCGCTGGTCGCCGCGGTCGCGGGCGAGTTCGGCGCGGCGGACGAAGGTGGTCATGTCGGTGTCGACGATCTTCACCTCGACGCCCGAATCCTTCACCTCGACGACTTCGCAGGTGACGATCTGACCCTTCTTGATCTCGCCGGCCTCGGCGAAGGGGTCACCGCCGAGCTGCTTCACGCCCAGCGAGATCCGCTCCTTCTCGACGTCGACGTCGAGAACCTGGGCGCGGACCATGTCGCCCTTCTTGAACTCCTCGATGACCTGCTCGCCGGGACGGTTCCAGTCGAGATCCGACAGGTGGACCATGCCGTCGACATCGCCCTCGAGGCCGATGAACAGGCCGAACTCGGTCTTGTTCTTGACCTCGCCCTCGACCTCGGAGCCGACCGGGTGCTTCTCGGAGAAGGCCTCCCAGGGGTTCTGCAGGGTCTGCTTGAGGCCGAGCGAGATGCGGCGCTTGACCGGATCGACCTCCAGGATCTGAACCTCGACCTCCTGGGAGGTGGAGACGATCTTGCCCGGATGGACGTTCTTCTTGGTCCAGCTCATCTCGGAGACGTGGATCAGGCCCTCGATCCCCGGCTCCAGCTCCACGAAGGCGCCGTAATCGGTGATGTTGGTCACGCGGCCCTTGAGCTTGGCGCCCTCCGGGTAGCGGGCGGCGATGCCCTCCCACGGATCGGCGAGCAGCTGCTTGATGCCGAGCGAGATGCGGTGCGTCTCGTGGTTGATCTTGATGATCTTGACCTTGACCGTCTGGCCGATGGTCACAACCTCAGACGGATGGTTCACGCGGCGCCACGCCATGTCGGTGACGTGCAGCAGGCCGTCGATGCCGCCGAGATCGACGAAGGCGCCGTACTCGGTGATGTTCTTGACGACGCCGTCGATGACCTGACCTTCCTCAAGGTTGGCCACCAGCTCCGAGCGCTGCTCGGCGCGGCTCTCTTCGAGCACGGTGCGGCGCGACACGACGATGTTGCCGCGGCGGCGATCCATCTTGAGGATCTGGAACGGCTGCGGGGTGCCGAGCAGCGGGGTGACGTCGCGGACCGGGCGGATATCGACCTGCGAGCGCGGCAGGAACGCCACGGCGCCGTCGAGGTCGACGGTGTAGCCGCCCTTGACCTGGTTGAAGATCGTGCCGGTGACGCGGTCGTTGTTCTCGAACGACTTCTCGAGCTTGACCCAGCTCTCCTCGCGGCGTGCCTTGTCGCGCGAGATGACGGCTTCGCCCAGCGCGTTCTCGATCCGGTCGACGTAGACCTCGACCTCGTCGCCGACCTTCAGCTCGCCTTCGCGGCCCGGGCCGGTGAATTCCTTGAGTGCGACACGGCCTTCCGTCTTGGCGCCAATGTCGATGACGGCCACGTCCTTCTCGATCGCGACGACGCGACCCTTGACGACGGACCCTTCGGTGATCTCGTGCTCGAGGAAGCTTTCCTCGAGGAGGGCGGCGAAATCATCGCGGCTCGGGCCACGCCCCAGAGCGGTACCTGCGGTCATTCTCTCTCCTGAACGGCCTCCAGCGGAGGCCCGTTGCGTCGGCGGCTCGCGTTGCACGCACCCCCGGTTCGCCGCGGCCGCTCCCGAAAATCTTGGGGGAGAGGCGACCGGTCCCGCGGGATCCGGCTTGCCGACGCGTCGATACGGATGACGAGGGCGATCCAGCCGGCGACGCGGCGGGCACACGAAATCGAGCGCGCGCGAGCGGAGTCCGGGAGGACGCGCGCTCCATACAGCATCGGCTTAACGACTTCAACCGAGGGCGTTTCTCGGCGCAGGGCGGGACTTGGGGGGCGTGATGTCAGGACGGGACGGCTTGGCGGGCTGCCGATACGGTTTTCGACCGGGCGCTCCGCGTTGCCTCGGCTCCCGTGTTGACGCCAACGGATTTGCTCCGATGCCGAATGCGGCGCGGGTCCCCTCGCCCCGCTTGCGGGGAGAGGCCCACACGGACCTCGTCGTCCGTGTGGGAAGCGCAGGCGAAGCCGGAGTGGCGGTGAGGGGGCTTGAACGGATGAGGCTCGTCCTGACTCGCCCCCTCACCCTCGGCTGCCGCCTCGCCGCGCCGACGACAAGGTCGTCGCGGCCCTCTCCCCGCAAGCGGGGCGAGGGGATCACAGGGCGAAGCGACGGCGCTCAAGACAGTTAGGAAGCCCCCACCCTGCTGCCCGATCAGGCGGCCCGCGCCAGGACGGCCTGCTCGTCACCGACTTCGTCGGTGTGCACGTCGAACTGCACCAGATAAGCAGTCCCGAAACTGGTGGTCAGCGCGCAATCCGTGGCGTCGCGCCCGCGGGCCATGACGATCCGGGCGATCCGCGGCTGGTTGTGCCGGGCGTCGAACGTGTACCAGCGCCCGCCCTCGGGGCCTTCCAGGTAGACCTCGAACCAGGCCGAAAAATCCATCGGTGCCGGGTCCTTCGGCACGCCGATGTCGCCGAGATAGCCGGTGGCGTAGCGGGCCGGGATGTTCATGCAGCGGCACAGGGTGATCGCGAGATGGGCGAAATCTCGGCAGACGCCGACCTGCTGGGTGTAACCGTCGAAGGCCGTGCGGGTGGCGTCGGCCTGCTGGTAGTCGAACCGGAGGCGGTTGTGGGCGAAGTCGACGATCGCTTGAACCCGCGCCCAGCCCTCCAGCGTGGAGCCGAACAGCGACCAGGCGATGCCCGACAGCTTGTCGGTGTCGCAGTAGCGCGAGCCGAGCAGGTACATCAGCACGTCGTCCGGCAGGTCTTGAACCGGGATCTGGCGCGCCTCGGGCGCCTGTACGTCCGGCAGGCCGCTATCCGCGATGGTGAAGTCGGCCGCCATGGTGATCCGGCCGCCGGGGGCGACGATGCGGGTGCAGACATTGCCGAAGGCGTCGACATGCTGGCGCGCCGCAACCGGCGGGTCGAAGGTGATCACCTCCGGGGTGACGAGGTCGCTCCGGCGCTCGGGGCGCACGTTGAGGAGCAGGTTCATCGGCGTCGGGCCGAGCGTGTCGAAGGCGATGGTGAAGCCGGTGCGGACGTGCATTGGGAGAAACCGTGGACGAAGCCAGCACGGAGCGGTGCTGTCGGGTGGCGCATATAGTAATGGAGGCTAAAAGACTCAGGTCGGCCAGTGGTTCCGATTTGTGTATCAGTCGTCGAACCTCCCGGTGCTCGAATTTTCGGCACCCCTAGCCTCCAGCGTGATCGCGCCGCCGGTCGTGCGCGTCTGCCGTGCAGCCCTGCCGTGCCCGGCGCCATGTTGCATCGCACAGGGCAGCCTCGTATCGCTGCCGCCGAACAGACCCGCGGAACGGCCCGGCATTGCTGCGCGAGACCGTCCCGCCGCCGGACGAACGCGACCCATGACCCTCGACAAGCTTTCCCTGCCCAAGGACAAGATCCGGGTCCTGCTGCTCGAAGGCATCAGCGACAGCGCCGTCGCGCTGATGCAGGCCGCCGGCTACACCAACCTGACCCGGCTGCCGAAGGCCCTCGACCGCGACGCCCTGCACGAGGCGCTCCAGGGCGTGCACATGCTCGGCATCCGCTCGCGCACCCAGCTCGACGCGGCGGCCTTCGAGGCGGCGGACCGGCTGCTCGCGGTGGGCTGTTTTTCGGTCGGTACCAATCAGGTCGATCTGGAGGCGGCGCGCCATCGCGGCATCCCGGTGTTCAACGCGCCGTTCTCCAACACCCGCTCGGTGGCGGAGCTGACCATCGGCGAGATCGTGATGCTGCTGCGCCGGATCGTGCCGCGCTCGGTCGGCGCTCATGCCGGCCACTGGGACAAGTCGGCGGCGGGTTCCCTGGAGGTCCGCGGCAAGACGCTCGGCATCGTCGGCTACGGCAATATCGGCACGCAGCTCTCGACGCTCGCCGAGGCGATGGGCATGCGGGTGCTGTTCTACGACCACACCGACAAGCTGCGCCACGGCAACACCGAGCCGACCAAGACCCTGCACGATCTGCTCGGCCAGTGCGACGTGATCTCGCTCCACGTCCCCGAGACGGAGGCCACCGCCAACATGATTGGCGAGGCCGAGATCCGGGCGATGAAGCCCGGCGCCTTCCTGATCAACAACGCCCGCGGCACGGTGGTCGACCTCGACGCCCTCGCGGCTTCCCTGCGCGACGGCCATCTCAAGGGCGCGGCCATCGACGTGTTCCCGGTGGAGCCCGGCTCCAACGCCGAGCCGTTCGTCAGCCCACTCCAGGGCATCGAGAACGTGATCCTCACGCCGCATATCGGCGGCTCGACTGAAGAGGCCCAGGAGCGGATCGGCGCCGAGGTCGCCCGCAAGCTGGTCGACTATTCCGATATCGGCTCGACGGTGGGCGCGGTGAATTTTCCGCAGGTGCAATTGCCGGCGCGGCCGACGGGCACGCGCTTCATCCACGTCCAGCGCAACCTGCCGGGCATGCTCGGGCGGCTCAACGACGTGTTCTCCCGCGGCCACGTCAACATCGCCGCGCAGTTCTACCAGACCGATGGCGAGGTCGGGTACGTGGTGCTGGAGACCGACGCCACCGACGCGGATGCCGAGGCGCTGCTCACCGAGATCCGCGCCATCCCGGGCACGATCCGGGCGCGCCTGCTCTACGAGCGCCGCTGAGCCGGGGCGATTTCGCCGTGGTCGCATCGAACGCGGGCTCTGTTGCCGCGTTCGCCTTGCGCGGCGGCGCCGGGCGCTGTTCAAGTCATGCCCGGCCGCTTTACTGATGGATCGGCCGATCGGCGGAGGATGTGCGGTGACGAAGCGTATTGGATGCGGATTGGCCGGCCTCGTGCTCGGTCTGGCCGGGACGATCTCGGTCGTCTCCGATGCGTCCGCGGATTGCCTGCGCCGGATCTACAACCGCTCGACCTACGTGCTGGTCGCGCGCCAGGACGGCGGGCCGCCCGCGACCCTGCTGCCGGGCCAGTCCCTGCCGGTGCGGCTGTCGCGGCCGGGCCAGATCGCCATCTCGGCCTATTGCGGGCTTCCGGAGGCCGGTGGCAGCCCGGTCACGCAGGCGAGCTTCGATTACGAGGCCGTGCTCGACCGTTGCTTCGTCCGGTTCGGGAGCGACGAGTTCTTTGCGTCCCAGCTTGGCCGAGGCTTCTTCGGCACGCAGGAGACCGCACCGTTCACGGTCAACAATCCGAAACAGGGCGATATCGTGCTGGGCCCCTCGTCCCTGCCCGCCTGCCCGGTGCCGGGCGCGGTGCTCAGCCGGCGCGGCTGAGCGAGCATCGTCCCGAAAGCCGGAAACCGCCTTTCGGGCTGATGCTCTAGGTCTCTGGCTCGCATCATCTTTTTCTGAAAGCCGGAAACCACCTTTCGGGATGATGCTCTAGAGAAAATGCCGGAAGACGACCCGCCGGTCCTCGGGGGCGCCGGGCGGAGGTGACGCCGCCGGCGCCAGGAACGGGCTGGCGAGGCGCAGCGCGATCAGGCTGAGGGCCGCGAGCGCCGGGGCGACGTATCGGAACGGGCGAGCGAACATGAGCGCCTCCGTCGCGGCGTAGCCGACCCAGGCGATGACCTGCGTGCAGACCTGCAGCGTGAGCAGAACATCGCATTGCTGCGCGGGATGCGGCGTGTCGAAGCGCACATGGGTAACGTTAAGCCGGCTTACCGATGCCGGCGGATCTCGGGGCGCACATGCCTGACGATCCGATCCACCCGCGGGTTACGGACCTCCGATTGCGTCCGCGGCGTCGCTAGCGCCCGCAGGTGCACGCTCCTATGGTGGCCCTCTGCGGGAGTTTCGCCGCGCACGCCGCGACTTTGCTCCCCTGCGCCGAACCAACAGCGTGAACGAGGACGCGCGTATGCTGACCCAGACTGGCAACTCGATCCTGCGGGGGGATCTCGGCGTCGAGGAGACCATCGAATCCGACAACATCGTCCGGTGGGATGGCGATCGGCTCTATGTCGAGCAGGACGTGTTCCACAACGGCCAGCTCGTGCACCGCAAGTACCGGCGCACGGTGACCGAGCCCGTGGCCCAGGCGCTCTGGGCGATCATCAACCGCGCCAAGCAGTGAGTTTTGGCGGGTCGGGTTTCGCGCGGAACGCCGCCCTACACGCTACTCGATGAGCGCCGCAGGTTCAGGTCGAGGGACTTTTCCAGAATGCGACGGGCCCCCTCTTCCTAGTGGGGCCCGTGGCTTTACCCCTTCGCCGGATGCGGCGCGGGTCCCCTCTCCCGTGCGGGAGAGGGACAGGGTGAGGGATGCGAGTTTTCCGGAAAGACCTGGTCCCTCACCCCAACCCTCTCCCGCACGGGAGAGGGGGCGCGTTGGGGCTGGCAAAAACCGATCCATCAATCACTGAGGCCGCCAGGGCGACCGGCCCGCGCCGTCTGCCCGTGGTTGCGTGATCGGCCGCGGCGGCAGCCCGTGCTGCCCATAGACTCGCGGCGCCATGCACCAGCGCCTCAGATCGCAAGTACCGGCCCGCAACGGGAGCCGGCCCTACTGGTCCTACGCCGCCACTGCGTTCAGGGGCGCGGCGGCCGAGAGCTGCTCGGTCTGAAGCGCGTCGAGGCGGCTATGGGCGTTGTCGAAGGCGCTCCGGAGCGTCGCGCTCGCGTCTTCCACAGCGACCAGCACCGCCAGCTTCTGGCTCGTGGCGCGATCGGCGATGCTGCGGGCGGCGGAGAGCAGGGACTGCTCCAGGCTCTGGAACTCGGCCGCGGCTTCCTTACCCGTCTCCCGGGTGGCCGCCGCCAAGCGCTCCAGCGCCGCCTCGAGGGCATGACGCAGGACAAGCGTGCGCACGCGCTCCTGAAGGAGCGCCCTCTCGTCGAGTTTCATCAGATTGGGTCCGCGACTGGGAACGCGGGCAAGATCTCACACTTCCCCGGACCCCGCAGCCACCTTTTTGCAACAGCGCAATACTGTTTCTCGATCCGCGGGGTGTTGCGCCAGGATCTGGATGGTTGCTGAACTTTGGGATGAACTGCCGTTTGTCCGACGAATTACAAGAGTTAAGGCGTTGTTTGCCCTGTTGACGGGTCTTTCGACTTCAATCCCGTGGGCATCGATGCGCGTTTCGAGCCGCGGATTCAAATGGAAGGTGGATATTCGTGACCTGTCACAACCGCGCGAGGGCGGTGTCGACCGGATTGCAGGAGGCCGCCATCGCACGATCCCTGAACGTGGCGGACCCGTGGATCGCTTCGCTGCGCGCGATGACGGTCGTGGTTGGGACGGATCCGTCGAAGAGCCGTCAGTACGGCGTCCCGGTCTGCCGCTGCGCGCGCAGGGCCTCGGCGTACCAGGTCAGCTCGTCGAGAAACTTGGCGGTCGCCGTCTCGATCCAGGCCTCCGTGGAGGTGCCATCCGCGTCCAGCACCTTTTGAAGGCGCGGGATCGGCAGGAGCGAGGGGATGCTGGGCATGCCGAGTTCGGCGAGCATCGCCCGGAGGGGCATCGCCGCGCGGACCCCGCCGAACTGACCGGCCGAGTAGCAGCAGATCGCCGAGGGGCGCCAGTAATACTCTTCGAGGAAGTGGTCGAGGGTGTTCGACAAGGCCGGCGGGACGCCGTGATTGTACTCGGCCGAGACCACCAGGAAGGCATCGGCGCCGCGGTAGAGTTTGGCGAGCCGCTCCAGCGGCTCCGGGGCGGTACCGGCCGGGTATTCCTTGTACATGCGGTCGAGGAGCGGAAGGCCGAGCTCGGCGGGATCGACCAGCGGGGCGACATGGCCGCGCGCCTCGAGCCGGGCGATCAGGAACCGCGCCGCCCGGAGGCCGATGCGGTCCGCGCGGACGCTGCCGAGGATGACCGGGACGGTGAGAGGCATGGCGATCTCCGATCAGCGCGATCAGGTCTTCGAGGTGGTCGTGAGCGCGGTGGCGGCCAGCCCCACCGGTCCGGTGGTCGCGTAGGCGGCGATCGCCTTCGTGACCTGCTGAAGCAACGATTGCAGGCCGTCCTCGATCCCGCTGAACGGGTTCGCGTCGCCGGTCGCGGTGCCGGAGGACGCCGCTGCGGCCGTGCTGTCGCCGGCGGTCGGGTTCGCGCCCGTGGCGTTCGCGGCATCGGTCGCCACCGGACGGGCGTGATGGCCGTGATGATGATGGACCGGCGCGGGATTCTGCGAGTCCTGGCCGTCCTCCGCGCCGGGATCGGCGGTGGCTTGTTCGGTGACGCTCGACGCGCTGCCGGGCGGCGCGAACCCGCCCTGGGCGGTGATCTGGCTGTAATCGGACTGCACCTGCAGCAGCGAGGCCATCAGATCGCTCGACAGGGCCGGGCCGGAGGCGGTGCTGCCGGAGGTCGTGGTCGCGCCCGACGACGGGCTTGCCCCCTGGCCGGCGACCGCGAAGGCGCTCGCATCGGTCTGCTGCGCCGACGCCGCCCGCGTCTGCCGCAGGGCGCTGATGAGGTCCCTCTGAAGACTGCTGCTCGTGACCGAACCGACCGACATGATACGCCCTCGCGAAGTCCTTCGGTGAGAGCAGGCACGGCGCGTTCCAGAATTTTGTCTTTGATTTCAAGGGCCGGGGCGGCGATCGGGCCGGCAGGATCGGCCGCGCGGCAAATTTTGCCGGTGTTGGGGCGGTGTCTTGGCGTTCACGACCGGTTAGCGGCGCATCCCCTTCTCCTTGCGGGCTCGCGGCTTCGCAGAACGCGGGCCGGATAATTCTCGGCTGCAGGAGAAGTCGCTCCGAGGCGGACACGCGCCCTCCCCCCCCCCCCCCCCCCCCCGGGGCGGGGGGCCCCCCAGGGGGGGTCGGGGGCCCCCCCCCCCCCCCCTCCGCGGGGGGGGGTGGCCCCCGGAGGGGGTCGGGAGCCCCCCCCCCCCCCCCTCTGCGGGGGAGGGTGGCCCCCGAAGGGGGTCGGGAGAGGGGAGCGACGGCGCAGAACAGGGCTTTGCCCGTCATGCAGGTCGCGCCTTGTCCTGAACCCGGGTTCCCCTCTCCCGACCCGGCCTAACGGCCGGCCCACCCTCCCCCGCAGAGGGGGGAGGGAGGCGCGCTTGTGGTTGGCCTTGGTCCTCATCCGGGAGCGATGTGTGACCCGATTGTCCGCACGGGAAGCAGGCCCCTCGCGGCCTGCTGGCTCGGTGCGGGCACGGCCTTACCCCGGCCGATCCTCATGCGATCCTTATAAGTTCGCCCGCTTCTCCGTCTCGCACCCTAACGCGGTTCAAGCCCACAATCCGGGTCGGCCGGGATCGGTCGCGGCACGGCCGCGCCGCCCGCAGAACCGACGCGGATTCATCATGCTCGATCTCATCTTCATCGCCGCGGGGCTGGCCTTCTTCGCCCTGAGCGAGGGCTACGCCCTGCTCTGCGACCGCTTCTGAGGTGGCCGCCATGAGCCTCGACCTCACCCTCGGCGCCCTCACGACCCTCGGGCTGCTCGGCTACCTCACCTACGCCCTCGTCCGCCCCGAGCGGTTCTGAGCGGCTCGGACGGATACTTCCCATGACCCTCAACGGCTGGATGCAGATCGCGCTGTACTGCGCGGTCGTCTTGGCGCTGGTGAAGCCCCTCGGGCTTTACATGACGCGCGTCTTCAACGGCGAGCGCACCTGGCTCTCGCCGATCCTGGCGCCGGTGGAGCGCGGCTTCTACCGCGCCGCCGGCATCGACCCACGGCAGGAGCAGCACTGGCTCGCCTATGCCGGCGGCGTGATCCTGTTCCACCTGCTCGGCTTCGCCCTGCTTTACGCGATCCTGCGGCTGCAGGCGCTCCTGCCGCTGAACCCGGCCGAGCAAGCCGCTGTGGCGCCGGACCTCGCCTTCAACACGGCGACGAGCTTCGTCACCAACACCAACTGGCAATCCTACGGCGGCGAGACCACGCTCTCGTATCTCGCCCAGATGCTCGGGCTGACGCACCAGAACTTCCTGTCGGCTGCCACCGGCATCGCCGTGGCCGTGGCGCTGATCCGCGGCTTCGCGCGGGCCTCCTCCGGCACGATCGGCTCGTTCTGGGTCGATGTCACCCGGGCCACCCTCTACGTGCTGGTGCCGCTCTGCATCCCCTACGCTCTGTTCCTGGTCTGGCAGGGCGTGCCGCAGACGCTCGGCGCCTCGATCGACGCGACCACCCTGGAGGGGGCCAAGCAGAGTATCGCGATCGGCCCGGTGGCGAGCCAGGTGGCGATCAAGATGCTCGGCACCAATGGCGGCGGCTTCTTCAACGCCAACGCCGCGCACCCGTTCGAGAACCCGACGGCGCTGTCGAACTTCGTCCAGATGGTCTCGATCTTCGCGATCGGCGCCGCGCTCACCAACGTGTTCGGCCGCATGGTCGGGGACGAGCGCCAGGGCTGGGCGATCCTCGGCGCCATGGGGATCCTGTTCCTGGCGGGCGTCTTCATCACCTACTGGGCCGAGGCGCAGGGCAGTTCCGTGCTCAACGGCCTCGGATTCGCCGGCGGCAATCTCGAAGGCAAGGAGATCCGCTTCGGGATCAGTGCCTCGGCCCTGTTCGCGGTCGTCACGACTGCGGCCTCCTGCGGCGCGGTCAACGCCATGCACGACAGCTTCACGGCGCTCGGCGGCATGATCCCGCTGATCAACATGCAGCTCGGCGAGATCGTCATCGGCGGCGTCGGGGCCGGCCTCTACGGCATGCTGGTCTTCGTGATCGTGGCGATCTTCGTGGCCGGCCTGATGGTCGGGCGCACCCCCGAATACCTCGGCAAGAAGATCGAGGCGCGGGAGGTGAAGATGGCGATGCTCGGCATCCTGTGCCTGCCGCTGATGATGCTCGGCGGAACCGCGCTGGCCACCGTGCTGCCGGCAGGCCTCGCCGGGCCGGCCAATGCCGGGCCGCACGGCTTCACCGAGATCCTCTACGCCTACACCTCGGCGGCGGCCAACAACGGCTCGGCCTTCGGCGGGCTCACGGCCAACACCCTGTTCTACAACAGCACGCTGGGCCTCGCGATGCTGGTCGGCCGGTTCTTCGTGAAGATCCCGGTGCTCGCCATCGCGGGTTCGCTCGCCGCCAAGAAGACCCTGCCGGCCTCGGCCGGCACCTTCCCGACCCATGGCGGGCTGTTCATCGGGCTCTTGGTCGGCGTGATCCTGATCGTCGGCGGGCTGACCTTCTTCCCGTCCCTAGCGCTGGGGCCGGTGGTCGAGCACCTCGCCGGCGCCGCCGGCCAGACCTTCGCGACAGGAGGCTGAGATGCCGCGCACCCTGCCGACCCGGCGGATGCCGCGCCATCACCTGATGCTGCACCGGGCGCCACCGCCCCGGCACCGGGCCGGCGCGCCGCCGCCGCGGACCTCCGATCTCGTTCTGGCGCTGCTCGGCGTCCTGCTGCTCGCGTCCCTGGCGCTGATGGCGGCTTGGGCGCTCACCGCTGGCACCTCGGCCCCCTGACATCCCGAGGCGCGCCCGCGCCTCCCCGCCCCGCTTCGGACACCCGCTCCATGTCCCGTCAGACCGCTTCCCTGTTCAGCCTCGCCCTCGTCGGACCGGCCCTCGTCGGCTCCGTGAAAAAACTCGATCCGCGCGCGATGATCCGCAGCCCGGTCCTGTTCGTGGTCGAGGTCGTGGCCGCGCTCACCACCGTGCTGTTCCTCCGCGACGTCGCCACCGGCGCCGGCGACCTGCTGTTCTCCGGCCAGATCATCCTGTGGCTGTGGTTCACCCTGGTCTTCGCCAACTTCGCCGAGGCCCTGGCCGAGGGCCGCGGCAAGGCCCAGGCCGACAGCCTGCGGCGCACCCGCACCGAGACGATGGCCAAGCGCCTCACCGGCCCGGGCGAGCGCTACGAGACCGTCCCGGGCACCAGCCTCAAGGTCGGCGACGTGGTGCTGGTCGAAGCCGGCGACCTGATCCCCTCCGACGGCGAGGTCATCCAGGGCGTCGCCTCGGTCAACGAGGCGGCAATCACCGGCGAATCCGCCCCCGTGATCCGCGAATCCGGCGGCGACCGCTCGGCGGTGACCGGCGGCACGCAGGTGCTCTCCGATCAGATCCGGGTGCGGATCACCGCGGCCGCCGGCTCGACCTTCGTCGACCGGATGATCGCCCTGGTCGAGGGCGCGTCCCGGCAGAAGACCCCGAACGAGATCGCCCTCAACATCCTGCTCGCCGGGCTGACCCTGGTCTTCGTGTTCGCGGTGGCCTCGATCCCGAGCTTCGCGTCCTATGCCGGCGGCGCGATCCCGCTGATCGTGCTGGTCGCGCTGTTCGTCACCCTGATCCCGACGACGATCGGCGCCCTGCTCTCGGCCATCGGCATCGCCGGCATGGACCGGCTGGTGCGCTTCAACGTGCTCGCCTTGTCGGGCCGGGCGGTCGAGGCGGCGGGCGACGTCGATACGCTGCTCCTGGACAAGACAGGCACGAT
This sequence comes from Methylobacterium sp. J-072, assembly GCF_022829425.1. Classification (NCBI taxonomy): domain Bacteria; kingdom Pseudomonadati; phylum Pseudomonadota; class Alphaproteobacteria; order Hyphomicrobiales; family Methylobacteriaceae; genus Methylobacterium; species Methylobacterium sp. J-072. The sequence continues at coordinate 49,123 of NZ_JAKSYK010000192.1, forward strand.
CACCCTGGGCAACCGCCAGGCTACGGAGTTCCGGCCGGTCGCCGAGGTGAGTGCGGCCGATCTCGCCGACGCGGCCCAGCTCGCCTCGCTCGCCGACGAGACGCCGGAGGGCCGCTCGATCGTGGTGCTTGCCAAGGAGGCCTACGGCATCCGGGCCCGGGACATGGCGGGCCTCAATGCCAGCTTCGTGCCGTTCACCGCCCAGTCGCGCATGAGCGGCGTCGATCTCGACGGCGTCTCGATCCGCAAGGGCGCGGTCGAGGCGGTGATCGCCTCGGTCTCTGTGCAGCCGATGGCAAGCCGGGGCTCGAACGCGGCGCTGGCCTACCAGCCGGAGGCGGAGCCCGACTCCGTCGCCGAGATCCGCGCCATCGCCGAGACGATCGCCAAGGCCGGCGGCACGCCGCTGGCGGTGGCCCGGGACGGCCGGCTGCTCGGTGTCGTCTACCTGAAAGACATCGTGAAGGGCGGCATCCGCGAGCGCTTCGCGGAGCTGCGCCGGATGGGCATCCGCACGGTGATGATCACCGGCGACAACCCGATGACCGCCGCCGCCATCGCCGCGGAGGCCGGCGTCGACGACTTCCTCGCCCAGGCCACCCCGGAGGACAAGCTGGCGCTGATCCGCGCCGAGCAGGCCCAGGGCAAGCTCGTCGCCATGTGCGGCGACGGCACCAACGACGCCCCGGCGCTGGCCCAGGCCGATGTCGGCGTCGCGATGAACACCGGCACGGTGGCGGCCCGCGAGGCCGGCAACATGGTCGATCTCGATTCCGACCCGACCAAGCTCATCGAGATCGTCGGCATCGGCAAGCAATTGCTGATGACCCGGGGGGCGCTGACCACCTTCTCCATCGCCAACGACGTGGCGAAGTACTTTGCGATCATCCCGGCGATGTTCCTTGGGCTCTACCCGCAGCTCCAGACGCTCAACGTCATGGGCCTCGCGTCGCCGCAGAGCGCGATTCTGTCGGCGATCATCTTCAACGCCCTGATCATCGTGGCGCTGATCCCGCTGGCCCTGCGGGGCGTGACCTACCGCGCCGTGGGCGCCGCCGCGCTGCTGCGCCGGAACCTGCTGATCTACGGGCTCGGCGGCGTCCTGGTGCCGTTCGCCGGCATCAAGGCCATCGACCTCGCCGTCAACGCCCTGCACCTCGTCTGAACCGACCCGCAAGAGACCCGCCATGCTCAGCCAGCTTCGCCCCGCCCTGGTCCTGCTCACCGTCCTGACGGCGATCACCGGCCTCGCCTACCCGCTCGCCGTGACCGGCCTCGCCGGCCTGATCTTCCCGGCGCGTGCCGCCGGCAGCCTGATCGAGCGCGACGGCCATGTCGTCGGCTCAAGCCTGATCGGCCAGAACTTCACCGGCGCCACCTACTTCCATGGCCGGCCCTCGGCCACGAGCGCCGCCGACCCGACCGACCCGTCGAAGACCGTGCCGGCGCCCTACAACGCGTCCAATTCCGCGGGCTCCAATCTCGGCCCGACCAGCGCCGCGCTGGCCGAGCGGGTCAGGGGCGACCGCGACGCGCTGCAGGCGGAGAATCCCGGCCACCCGGTCCCGGTGGACCTCGTCACCACCAGCGGGTCGGGCCTCGATCCGGACATCTCGCCCGACGCCGCCCTGTTCCAGGTGCCCCGGGTCGCCAAGGCCCGCAACCTGCCCGAGGATCGGGTTCGCCGGCTCGTCGCCGAGCAGACCGAGGGCCGCACGCTCGGGCTGCTCGGCGAGACGCGGGTCAACGTGCTGGCGTTGAACCTTGCGCTGGATGGTCTGGGTGCGCGTTGAGGGACCATCATGGGCGGCTCTTCCACGCCAAGACAGATCCATCGGTTGGGCCGCTTGGTATTTGCAGGCTGCCCACGATGGTATGTTGATCGGCGGACCGCCGACCCAGGGCCTTTGCCGATCGCCACGCGTTCGCTTGCGCCGATCCGGGATCCGCTTCGGTCACGCAGACGCGAGAGACGTCATGAGCGACCTTGTGCAAAGAAAGGCGGATGTGATCGCCTTCTATGAGCTGATGTTCAACGCGTGTCAGCCGCGCGAGGCAATCGAGCGTTATGCGGGTGCTGCGTACATCCAGCACAATCCGCATGTGGCGACCGGGAAAGACGGGTTCATTGCGTATTTCGAACGCATGGCGCGGGAATGGCCGGGTAAGCGCGTCGCGATCAAGCGCGCCATCGCCGAGGGTGACTTCGTCGTCCTGCACTGCCATCAGCACTGGCCGGGCGGCGATGACTACGCGACCATGGATCTCTTCCGGCTCGATGATGACGGAAAGATCGTCGAGCATTGGGACGTCCTGCAAGTCCTGCCGGAGACCTCCGCCAACCCGAATGGCATGTTTTGACCGGGAGGCGCGTCCGTCCAGCCCGCGATCCGCATCGCGCAAAAGGTTGACGCGTGCGAGAATGACGGGTCCGCCATACGGCCGGATGCGGACCTCGCGATTGCCAAGCTGACCGCGGTCACCCCCGAAAAAACCATGTCCGAGACCGGCCGCGATCCGACCCGCCCCACCCCCGAGGCGCTGCTCGAAGCGGCCCGCCGGGACTCGCGCACCCGCGGCCGGCTGAAGGTGTTTCTGGGCGCCGCCCCCGGGGTCGGCAAGACCTACGAGATGCTCACCATCGGCCGAGCCAGGGCCAGGGCCGGCATCGACGTGGTGGCCGGCATCGTCGAGACTCACGGCCGGGCCGAGACCGAGGCCCTGCTCGACGGTTTCACGGTCATTCCGCGCCGCGCCGTGCCCTATCACGGCACCACGCTCGACGAGATGGATCTCGACGCCCTCCTGGCCCGCAGGCCGGCGCTGGCGCTCGTCGACGAACTCGCCCACACCAACGCGCCGGGCTCGCGCCACCCGAAGCGCTACCAGGATGTCGAGGAGCTGCTCGATGCCGGCATCGACGTCTACACGACGCTCAACATCCAGCATGTCGAGAGCCTCAACGACGTGGTCGCGCAGATCACCCGCATCCGCGTCCGCGAGACCGTGCCGGACGGCATCCTGGACCGGGCGGACGATATCGAGGTGGTCGACCTCAACCCGGACGACCTGATCCAGCGCCTGAAGGACGGCAAGGTCTACGTCCCGACCAACGCCGAGCGCGCCCTGAAACACTACTTTTCCCGCGGCAACCTCACGGCCCTGCGCGAGCTCGCCCTGCGCCGCACCGCCGACCGGGTCGACGACGAGCTGCTCAGCCACATGCAGGCCAATGCCATCGCGGGGCCCTGGAGCGCCGGCGAGCGGGTACTGGTCTGCATCAGCGCGGATCCGCGCTCGGCCGGCCTCGTGCGCTACGCCAAGCGCGTCGCCGACCGGCTGCACGCCCCCTGGACGGCGCTGTTCATCGAGGCGCCACGCGCGGGCAGCCGCAGCGAGGCGGAGCGCGACCGGATCGCCGAGACCCTGCGGCTCGCCGACCGGCTCGGGGGCGACGCCGTCACCCTGCCCGGCGGCCGGCGCGTCGCCGACGACATCCTGGCCTATGCCCGCTCGGCCAACGTCAACCACATCGTGGTCGGCAAGGCGGCGCGCTCCTGGCTGTTCGAGCTGGTGAACGGCTCGGTGGTCCACGACCTCGTGCGCCGCAGCGGCAATATCAGCGTCCACGTGGTGCCGGGCGAGGCCGTGCCGGCGGAGGCTCCGTCGCGCCGGCCGGTGGCCACCGCCGCCCCGGCCGCGACTGTCGCCCCAGGCCCCTACCTGATGGCGCTGCTGGCGACCGCGGCGGCGCTCGGCGCGGCGCTGCTGCTCCAGCCCTATACCGGCCTCGAGAATGCCGACCTGATGCTGCTGACCGGCGTGGTCGCGGTGGCGGTGCGCTGGGGCCTCGGGCCGTCGCTTGCGGCGGTGGTGTCGGCCTCGCTCGCCTACAACTTCTTCTTCCTGCCGCCGGTCTACACCTTCACCATCGCCGACCCGACCAACGTCGCGGCCTTCCTGCTGTTCACCCTGGTCGCCGTGCTGGTCTCGAACCTCGCCGCCCGCGCCCGCCGGATCGCCATGGTGAGCCAGGGGCGGGCCAAGTCCACCGAGCGGCTGTTCGGGTTCTCGCGCAAGCTCGCGGGCTGCGGCACCCTCGACGACGTGCTCTGGGCGACCTGCGCGCAGGTGGCCGCCATGCTGAGGGTCCGGGTGGTCCTGCTGCTGCCGGACGGCAAGGCCGTTACCGTGCGGGCCGGCTACCCGCCGGAGGACAGGCTGGACGCCGCCGATCTCGCGGCGGCCCAATGGGCCTTCGACAACGACCGCCCGGCCGGGCGCGGCGCCGACACGTTGCCGGGCGCCAAGCGGCTGTTCCTGCCGATGCGGACCGGCCGCGGCACGATCGGGGTGATCGGTCTCGACGCGGACGGCGCCGGGCCGATCCTGACCCCCGAGGGACGGCGCCTGCTCGACGCGCTCGCCGATATGGGCGCGCTGGCCATCGAGCGGGTGCGGCTGGTGGAGGATCTCGACCGGGCCGAGCGCGCCGCCGAGACCGACCGCCTGCGCCAGGCCCTCCTGACCTCGATCAGCCACGACCTGCGGACCCCCCTGGCCTCGGTGCTCGGGGCGGCCAGCACCCTGCGCGACCTTGACGCCGACCTGCCTCCCGAGGCGAAGGCCGACCTGTTGGCGACGATCATCGCCGAATCCGAGCGGCTGAACCGCTTCATCGCCAACCTGCTCGACATGACCCGCCTGGAAGCCGGCGCCGTCGCCCCGAACCTCGCACCGCAGGACGTCGCCGAGACCGTCGACACCGCGCTACGCCGGGTCGAGGCGGTGCTCTCCGACCATCGCGTCGCGGTCGATCTGGCCCCCGACCTGCCGGTGCTCCGGCTCGACCCAGTCCTGTTCGAGCAGGTGCTGGTCAACCTGCTCGACAACGCCGCCAAATACGCCCCGGCGGGCTCGACGGTCACGGTCCGGGCCCTCCGGGAGGGCGGCCGGGTGCGCCTCGACATCCTGGATGAGGGCGACGGCCTGCCGGAGACGGACGTCGAGCGGGTGTTCGACAAGTTCTACCGGGTGCGCAAGAGCGACCGGGTCCGGGCCGGCACCGGGCTGGGGCTCGCCATCGCCCGCGGCTTCATCGAGGCCATGGGCGGCACCGTCACCGCCGCCAACCGGCGCGACCGCAGCGGCGCCGTCTTCACCGTGACGCTGCCGGTTCCGGCCCGGACCGCGCCGAAGGACATCGCCGCATGAGCCCGACCATCCTGGTCATCGACGACGAGCCGCCGATCCGGAAGCTGCTGCGCACGGGGCTCTCCACGCAGGGCTACGCCATCCTGGAGGCGCCCAACGCCGCCGCCGCCCTGGAGGTGCTGGGCCGCGACCGAGTCGATCTCGTCATCCTAGATCTCGGCCTGCCGGACATGCGCGGCCACGACCTGCTGCGCACGATCCGGGCGCGCCATCCGGAGCTGCCCGTGGTGGTGCTGTCGAGCCGCACCGACGAGGGCGGCAAGGTCGAGGCGCTGGATCTCGGCGCCGACGATTACGTCACCAAGCCCTTCGGCATGGCCGAGCTGCTCGCCCGCCTGCGCGCCGCCCTGCGCCACCAACTCGCCGTCCAGGGCGAGCGCCCGATCTTTCGGGTCGACCGGCTCTCAATCGACCTGGTCCGGCGCATCGTGAAGGTCGACGAGGCCGAGGTGAAATTGACCCCACGGGAATACGATTTCCTGCGCGTGCTGGTGATGCATGCCGGCAAGGTGCTGACCCACGCGCAGCTTATGCAGGCGGTCTCGGTCTCCTCCGATCCGCAATACCTGCGGGTCTACATGCGCCAGCTCCGGCAGAAGCTGGAGGCCGACCCCGAGCGCCCGCGCCTCCTCCTCACCGAGACCGGCGTCGGCTACCGCCTGCGCGCCCCCGACGACGAGCCGACGCTCAGGCCGCCCGTTGGGGAAAGCGGGCGCTGAGGCGCCGCGCCGCCAGCCTTCACAGCCGCAGTTCGATGCGCTCCGCGGAGAGCGATACGGCATCGGGCCGGTGGTCGGTCTCGCCCACAGCGTAATCGACCGCGGCCTCCCGGCTCCGAAACAACCCGCCGGCCCGCCCATGGATCTCGACGGCCACCCAATGGCCCTCGGGATCCTGCCCGACGACGAACCGGGCGGTCTCCCCCGCCGGGGCGATGATGTGAAGGGTGGGCGACATCGGACGTCTGGGGTTGCCGCGATCCTCCGGGGACCGCGGCCTCAAGCTGGGCCGGGACGCGTGAGGGTTCGAGCGGGAAACCGGGCCAATCGCGTAAGTGTCGCGTTAGGATCCGCAAGTCAGGCGCGGCCGTCCTGGAACGGGTCTTGCCGCATTGTGATGCCGATACGAACAGCACTGCCGCACGATGCGACCACTGAAACGCGAACGCTATTCCCGCACCTCGCAACCCGGTGCGGGAGCGAAAGCTAAAAGCGCAACGTTTTGAGGATCTTGGAAGGCTGATGGCTCCCCGAGCAGGACTCGAACCTGCGACAAGGCGATTAACAGTCGCCTGCTCTACCAACTGAGCTATCGGGGATCACGAGCGGGTCTCTACACACCGCTCTCGCGGGACGCAAGACCCTGATTGGCGTGATCGACGGGCTTCGTGAGCGCGTGCCCTCTGTGAACCGCTCGATGGGGTGTTTTGCCGGCGCTCAAACGGCAGAGATGTTGCCTTTCTGCAACATGCCGTTCAGGCGCCGGCCGGATGGAGCGTGCAACCGCGGCCGGATTGGATTCGGCGCGCGGGTTCCGGTGCGATGCAGCGGGGTCATCCCGCCGTCATGGCCGCCACCTAGGGGTCGGGCCGCCGAATGCAGCGCGGTCCGATGCCCGTCCCACTCAGTCTCGATCCAAAAGGCCCGTCCGCCGTGTCCACCGTCCATGCCGCGGCCCTCGACCGGCGATACGCCGACATCCGGCGCGATCGGGTTTCACGCGTAGGATTAGACCGCAGGGGCTCGTTCGCCTCGTCTCCGGAGGCTTGACGAGGGTGCACGATCCCGATGGCACCCATGAGGTCTTCGAGGCCGATCGCGAGCGCGGGAGCCGCATGCCCGACTACATCGGCCTATCGCTGATCGGGTTCCTAATCGTCGCCGTCGCGGCGCGCGTGATCCTGGCGCATTCCGTTTGAGATGGCCCCGTCGCGCAATCGGACAGTGGAGCCGCACCGCGAAGGTCAGGTTTCCCGCCGCCAAGATGATGCGATGATCGAAGATTTCGAGCGTGATTTGTGTAATCCTGACGCGCATTTTGTCTTCGTGATCATCAATTATAGTTCAAAAATCGAAGTATAAGCGATACGCGTTTGCCGGCTATATTTAACGCCGGCGCAAGCGTTGCTATAGTACGACCCCGTCCATCGATTCGTCCCGAAACCGGTCTCCTTCTCATGCGCATCTCTCTCGGCCTCAAGCTGACGGCGGTCGTCGGCCTGCTAGGCTTCGTGGCGGTCGGCATTTCGGCCTTCGCCATTCGCCAATCGCTCTGGGAGCAGGAGCGCGCCGCCGCCACGGACAAGATCTGGAACGCCGGCCTCCAGGCCGGTGCGCTGGGCCAGGCGATCGAGCACGCGGTCGTGCAAGCCACGGCCCTCTACACCGCCGACGACACGGCGGAGGCGCGCACGCGCTTGTCCGCGCTTCACGACGCCCTGGCGGCGGTGGAGCAGGTCCGCGTGCCGTTCCTGGAGGCGATGGAGGATCAATTGCCGCCGGACCGGCGCCGCCGGTTCGACCTGTTCGTGAAGGAATTCATCGCCTACCAGACCGACACCGCCGAGCTCGGCCTGACGATCTCGCCCAAGGCGGCCCTGATCCAGGCCACCGACGAGGCGACGGTGAAGAACCGCGAGCACATGATCACCGAGATCGGCCTGCTCGGGCGCGAGGTTCTGGCCCGCCTCAACGAGCGGCGCGCCGCAGACGCCGCGGATCGCCGCCAGGCCCGTTTGGCGTTGATCGTCGTGCCGGCCGTCGCGCTCGCCCTCGGACTGCTCGCCGCGATCTGGATCATCCTCAGTCAGGTCAAGAGGCCGCTCGACCGCCTGAAGGCCAGCATGACCGCCCTGGCGGCCAACGACCTCGGCCGCACCATCCCGTTCACCCACCGCCGGGACGAGATCGGCGAGATGGCCGACGCCATCGCGGGCTTCCAGACCGCCTTGCTTGAGAAGCGCGGGCTCGACGCCGAAGCGCAGGCCCGCCGCGACCGTGACCGCGTCCGGACCGAGCAGCTGGCCGCGGCGACCCGGGCCTTCGAGGGCGAGACGCATCGCGCGGTGGCGGACCTCGCCGGATCGGCGGACTCGATGCAGGAGGCGGCCGCGACGCTGACCGGCACGGCCGGGGACATGGCCGCCCGGGCCGCCGTGGTGGCGGGGGCCTCGAGCCAGACCGCCGGCATCGTCGACAGCATCGCCAGTGCTGCCGAGGAGTTCGCAGCCTCCGCCCGGGAGATCGAGGCGCGGGTCCGGCACACGAGCGAGATCGCGGCGACAGCCCTCAACGATACCAAGCAACTCGAAGTCACGGTCTCCAGCCTGTCGCAGGCCGCGGCCGAGATCGACGCCGTCGTGACCCTGATCCGCACGGTGGCCGAGCAGACCAACCTGCTCGCCCTCAACGCCACGATCGAGGCGGCCCGCGCCGGGGCTGCGGGGCGCGGCTTCGCCGTGGTGGCCGCCGAAGTGAAGGCGCTGGCCGGCCAGACGGCGCTCGCCACCGACCGCATCACCGGGCAGGTCGGGGCGATCCAGGGCGCCGCGTCCAACACGGTCGACGCCATCGGGTCGATCGGCGAGACCATCGCCCGGATGAGCGTCATCGCCTCGGAGGTGGCCCAGGCGGCGGATCAGCAGGGTGCCGCCAGCCAGGAGATCGCCCGCGCCATCGCGGGTGCGGCGGCGGATTCCCACAAGGTCTCGGAGAGCGTCGGGGGCGTGCGCGCCGCCGCGACCTCCAACGAGGTCCAGGCCGAGCAGGTTCGGGGCAGCGCCTCCCGGGTCAGCACCGGGACCCGGACCCTGCAGCAGGCGATCGAGACCTTCCTGGGGCAGGTTCACGCCGCCTGAGGCGCGTCGCCGCGTCTCGACGCGGTCGAGGATGGGTCCAAGTCTTTGATATGGCCCCGCCTTTGATGTGACCCGCTCGCAGTCGCCGAACCGGCATCCGTTTCGGCGACGCGCCGTTCAGCCGATACGGCCGAACGGCGCCCTCCTTCGCCGCCTAGGATATTCACCCATCGGCTCGCGGAAGGCGGGACGGGCTCTCCTCCCCCTTGCGGGGAGGAGTTGGAGGTGGGGGTGGTTCAGAAGGCACCGTCAGGCTCGCTCCTGCACCACCCCCACCCCTGGCCCCTCCCCGCAAGGGGGAGGGGAAAAGCTTGGTGCAGCAAGCGCTTGCTAACGGACCCGATGTGTGAATCCGTTAGCCTTCGCCGCCACCCTGCCGGGCACCGCCCCGGCCTCGCGGTGCGCAGGCCGATCCCGGTCGCCTTCGCCGGTGCGTGAGCCAGGCTGCTCAATCCGTCGGCCGCGCCTCATCCCGACAGCAATGTCCCTGAACGCGAAACTCAAAGGCGTAGGGCGCGGATGTTTCCGATTCCGCATGCCAATTCGGCATCTGTCGTTTGACCGTTCACAGAAATGACGATGGTCAATATTGTAAAGAAACGCGCATTAAAATTCAGCCGATACTTATCAACTCAATTTTCAAATATTGACAACTTTCGCGTGTATTGACGTGCTAAGGTTTGTGGCGGTATCTCTATAGCCGTGCTGAAATCAGCCTCGACAACCTGACTTGCCCACCCATGTCTGCATTGCCGATCTCCAGTCCGACGGAGCTATCCCGTCATCGCCGTCCTCGCCACGCCAATCGGGCTGAGGCTTCGCCCTGCCGATAGCTGATCCGCGTTCGACGGCGGCTGTCGCGCGCTTCTTGAGGCCCGGACGCGCTTTCCGACTGATCACCGGATGATCGCGGGAGCGAAGACGCGCCCATCAATACATTGCATTGCGACGACGCCATCGCGCGTCGGTACGATTGAGAAGGTTCTCGTGTTTCAGATGCGCAATTCTTTCGGTTTCAAGCTGGCGGCGGTCGTCGGCCTGCTGGGCTTCGTCGCAGTCGGAATCTCGGCCTTCGCCGTGCGTCAATCACTGTGGGAGCAGGAGCGCGCCGCTGTCACGGACAGGATCTGGAATGCCGGCCTTCAGGCCGGTGCGCTGGGCCAGGCCATCGAGCACGCGGTCGTGCAGGCCACGGCGCTCTACACGGCCGAGGACACCAACGAGGCGCGCACGCGCCTGTTCGCATTGCAGGAAGCCCTGGCTGCGGTGGAGCAAGTCCGGGGGCCGTTCCTGGAGGCGATGGAGCATCACCTTCCGCCGGAGCGCCGGCGCAAGTTCGATCTGTTCGTGAAGGAATTCATCGCCTACCAGACCGAGACGGCGGAGCTCGGCCTGACGATCTCGCCGAAGGCAGCCCTGATCCAGGCCACCGATGAGGCGACGGTGAAGAACCGCGAGCGCATGATCGCAGAGATCGGCTCGCTCGGTCGCGAGGTGCTGGGCCGCCTCAACGATCAGCGCACGGTCGCGACCTTGGAGCAGAGCCGGGCGATCCTCGCGTTGATCGTGGTGCCGGCGGTAGCGCTCGCCCTGGGGCTGCTCGCCGCGATCTGGATCATCGTCGCCCAGGTCCAGCGGCCCTTGGCCAGGCTGAAATCCGCGATGCAGGCCCTGGCGGCGGATCGGCTCGACAACGTGGTTCCGTTCACTGACCGGCAGGACGCGATCGGCCAGATGGCGCATACGATCGCGGCGTTCCAGGCGGCGATGATCGAGAAGCGAACCCTCGACGGCGACGCGCGCGCCCGCACCGCGCGGGACCTCGTCCGGACCGAGCGGCTGGCCGGGGCGACCCGGGCCTTCGAGAAGGAGACGCATCGCACCGTGGCGGATCTCGCCGCCTTGGCGGAGGCCATGCAGGTCTCGGCCGACGCGCTCTCCGGCCTCGTCGGCGAGACGACCGCTCAGATGGCCGTCGCCGCGGAGGCGTCTGACCAGACCGCCGGCGTCGTCGTCAGCATCGCCAGCGCCGCGGAGCAATTGTCGGTCGCGGCCCGGGAGATCGAGAGCCAGGTCCGGCATACGAGCGTGATCGCGTCGACGGCGCTCTCCGACACGCAGGGGCTGGTGGCGACGGTGACGACCCTGTCCCAAGCCGCCGACGAGGCCGGGACCGTGATCGCGCTGATCCGCGCGGTCGCCCAGCAGACCAACATGCTCGCCCTCAACGCCACGATCGAGGCGGCGCGGGCCGGTGCTGCGGGGCGCGGCTTCGCCGTGGTCGCCACCGAGGTCAAGGATCTGGCAGCGCAGACCGCGCAGGCGACCGACCGCATCGCCCACCACATCGGGGCGATCCAGGCGGCCGCCGCCGACACGGTCGGGGCGATCGGCTCGATCGGCACGGTCGGGCAGACGATCGCGCAGATGAGCTCCATCGCCTCCGAGGTCGCGGTTGCGGCCGACCAGCAGGGGCAGTCGAGCCAGGTGATCGCCCGCGCGATCACCAGCGCGGCGCTGGAATCCCGAAAGGTCTCGGACAGCGTCGCAGGCGTGCGGGCCACCGCGGCCTCGAACGAGCAGCAGGCGGAGCATGTCCGACAGAGCGCCCTGCAGGTGAATGCCGGCACGCACAGCCTGCAACGGGCGATCGAGACGTTCCTGGCTCAGGTCGCGGCGGCTTGATGCGGAGGCCGGGGCAATCGCTCGGCCAGGTGCGCTGCACCTGGAATGCCGGCGGCCTGATCTGAACGGCGCTGATCAAAAAGACGATGGAGGCCTCGCCCGGAATCGAACCGGGGTGCAAGGATTTGCAGTCCTCTGCGTAACCACTCCGCCACGAGGCCCCTCGTCGCGACGCCGCGGCGTCGCCCTCGGAGCCTGACGGCCGGCTCCGGGTGGGCGTCTCTAGCAGAGGTCGGTGGCGGCAGGCAACGGTCGCGATGCGGCTTCTGCGCGGGAATATGATCGTGGTCGGGGCCGTCAGGCTATCCGGTCCGGCGCCGCGCTCTTCAGCTCTGCCAGACTCGGGGCATCGGCCGATCGCGATAGGAGGCCAGGACGCGGGCGACGAGGCCGCGCAGGGGGCCGACCGCCTCCGACAGGGCCCGGATGACGAGGTGCCCGTTCCAGGCGCTCGCCGCCGCCTCGATTCCCGGCGTGGTTGCCTGCTCCAAGAGAACGCGGGCTTCGTCCAGGCGGCCCTCGGCGCCGTCGGCGACGTCGAGCAGGGTCGCGCAGGCCCGCGCGCCGCCGCCGATCGCCGGTCGCGTCAGAAGATCGGAGATCGGGCCATCGAGCCAAAAGCTGTCGGCGTAGACGAGCCGCCCGGCCCGGCGCACGCGCCAGGCATCCGCGAACAGTCCCGCCTGGATCCGCTCGCCCCGGGCGGCGCGGCCGAAGGCCACGATCTCGACGGCGAGCAGGGCAGCGCCTTCGGCTAAATCCGCATCGAAGTGCCGCCGCACCCGGGCGCGATCGAACAGGATCGTCTCCTGCGGCAGCCAGGCCAGCCGGGCGCCCTCTCCTAGGGTGACGCGGTTCTCGATCCGGCTTACCGGCCCGTCCGAGCGATAGATCTTTTCCGCCGCCGTGGTGGTCAGGACCAGATCGGCCCCCGGGGCGAGATCGAGGGCGATCGTGAAGGCATCGCCGCACGCGACCCCGCCGGCGGTGTTGACCAGCACCGCCTCCAGCGCGCCCTCCCCGCGCGGAAAGCGCAGCCGCGACGGGCCGGATTCCGAGAGATCGATGATTCGGGTCGGGCCGGCGCCGCCGAATGGGCCGGCGCGCAGGTGGACGCGCCCAGTCGACCGCTGGCGCGCTGGCGCCTCGGGTGAACGATGAGCGTCGCCTCGGCTGCCCTCCATCAGCGACGGCCAGCTTGGTCGCTCGCGACGGCTTCGATCGCGGGGGTTGGCCGATCCAGGATGCGCCGGCCGAACAGGCTCGCCACCAGCTCGACCAGCACCCGGGCGCTGCGCCCCCGATCGTCCAGGAACGGGTTCAGCTCGACCACGTCGAGGGACCGGACCAAGCCGGAATCGTGCAGCATCTCCATGATCAGATGCGCCTCGCGGAAGGTCGCGCCCCCCGGCACGGTGGTGCCGACACCGGGCGCGATCGACGGGTCGAGGAAGTCCACGTCGAGACTGACATGCAGATGCGCGCCGTCCCGGGCCACGCGGTCGAGCACGCGCCGCAGGGGGGCGACGACGCCGAACTCGTCGATCGTGCGCATGTCGGTGACGCCGACCCGGCGTGCGGTCACCAGGGCGCGCTCGCCGGCATCGATCGAGCGCAGGCCGAACAGGTGGACGTTCTCCGGCGGCAGCGGCGCCGGCACCGGTTCTGCGAACAGGCTGGGGAAGCCCGGCTCGCCGCAGAGCGCCGCCAGCGGCATGCCGTGGACGTTGCCCGAGGGCGAGGTCTCGGGCGTGTTAAAATCGGCATGGGCGTCGAGCCACAGCACGAACAGCGGTCGGCCCTCCCGGGCGCAGTGGCGCATCGCTCCGTCCACCGAGCCGAGGGACAGGCTGTGGTCGCCGCCGGCGGCGAGCGGCACGGAGCCGGCCTCGAGGGCAGCCTCGACCGCCCGAGACAGGGCGCGGGTCCAGGCCGCGACGGCTTGCAGGCCGCGCCCGTCGGCCGGGCCATCGGGGACGACGTCGCCGTGGTCGACCACCGCGTGGCCCAGATCGGACAGGGTCCGGGCGAGGCCGGCCGTACGGAGCGCTGCCGGGCCCATGAGCGCGCCGGGCTCGCTGGTGCCGACCTCGATCGGTGCCCCGATCAGCGCGATCCGGCGCGCCTCCTCTCGGCTGGTCTCGCTCGTCATCCGGTCCCCTCGGTCCAGGTGAAGGTCTTAGCTTGAGGTTTTGGCGCTCCGCCGATGCTCTAGGCGGACTTGCCGGGGCAAGCCACCGATTCGCGTCCGCGCTTCCCGATCGCCAGCAAGCGCCGGGCCGCGCTTCCATGAATGCGGTCGCGCCGGCTGGGCGGGGCCGTCCGGGGTGCCAACGGGGAGGTCATGCGCGCAGCATCGGTTTTCAAAGGCCGTATTCATGCGGATTCGGCGATTCATCTAGGGCAGCCCCCGCTTATGTCCCGGCGCTGTTGGGCAAATATTGGAAGATCTACTATCCAGATAGATTAGCTTGAACGCAACGAAAGCATGCTTTCGGTCTCACGTTTACCAGATTTTAGTGACATTGCCCTAAGGTTGCGCCAGTTTATCAATCCGAAGACGTTGTGGGCCTGTCATGGTGATGCTTTCGCGGCTGAGTGCGCGCCTGCCGGCGATGACGATCGGATTGGCCTTGCTCAGCGCCACCGCGATGGGCGGCTTCAGCTGGTATTCCGCCAAGTCCGGGTTGATCGACGCGGCGAACGAGCGCTTGCAGCTCGCCGCTGCCGCGCGTCGGGACGGGATCGAGCTGGTGGCGGACCGGATGCAGGCCGACTTCCTCGCCGCTGCGGGGCATCCGCAGATCGTCTCGAACTTCCCCGACCTGATCGAGACCCTCGACCCGGCCAAGCCGGAGACGGCTGCGGTGGTCGAGGCGTTCCAGGCGCCGCAGACCGTCGAGGCGCGGGTCGCGCTGGACGGGAGCGGCATGTACGGACGCCGGCACGTCAAGGTCCAGGAGGTGGCGCGCAAGCTCGTCGCCCAGGCCGGCTATGCCGACCTGCTGTTCCTCGATGACAACGGCCGCATCGTCTACACGACCACCAAGGGCGGCGACTTCGCCAAGTCGGTGGCGGAGGACGGCTTGAAGGGTACGGCGCTCGCGCGCCTGGTCGAGCGGCTCAAAGCTGCCGACCCGAGCGCGGTCCTGTTCGAAGACTTTGCGGCCTATCCGGTAGACGGCGTGCCGGCGGCCTTCATCGGCCGGGCGATGACCAAGCGGGCCAACGTCGCCATGGGCACCGCCCAGGCGGCGGAGCGGATCGGCTTCATCGCCATGCGGGTGACGCCGACCCTGTTCGATCAGGCGCTGGCCAAGCGGACCGGCCTCGGCGAGACCGGCCAGGTCCTGGCCGCCGGTGCCGACGGGCGCCTGCGCAGCAACCCGCCGCTGAGCCAGGCGGTGAAGGCCGGCGACGGCCTCGCGCCCCTCGGGATCGCGGCGGACCGCCTCAAGGCCGGCGGCGGCTTCGAGTTCCCGGCCGCGGACGGCCCGCACATGGCGGCGGCCTCTTCGGTCAGCGTCCTGGGCGCGCCCTGGACCGTGGTGGCCGAGCAGTCGCAGGCGGAGGCGATCCACGCCGTGCAGGCCCTCTCGCGCACCCTGTTCCTGATCGGGCTCTGCGTCCTGGGGGGAACCGCCCTGCTCGGCATGCTGTTGGCGCGCTCGATCGTGTCGCCCCTCGGTGCGCTCACCCGCGCCCTCAAGGCGCTCGCCGACCGGCAGGCCCTCACGGATGTGCCGGGCAGCCGGCGCCGCGACGAGATCGGCGACATCGCCCGCGCCGTGGTCACCATCCGCGACGTGTCGCTTGAGGAGGCGGCGCAGCAGTTGCAGACCACGGAGGCGGCGCGGATGCGCGAGGAGCAGGCCCGCCGGGTCATGCTGCAGGACCTCGCCAACGATTTCGAGCGCTCGGTCGGCGGCATCGCCGAGGGGCTGACCCGGGGTGTCGCGGCGCTTCAGGATGCGTCCGGCACCATGCGGGCCGCCGTGGCCGGCACCTCCGAGCGCTCGACCAGCGTCGCCAGCGCCGCGCGCCAGACCGCCGACAACGTCGACGCCGTCGCGGCCGCCGCGGAACAGCTCGGTGCCACCGTGCAGGAGATCGGCCGTCAGGTCGAGCAGGCCGCCGGCATGTCGGCCACGGCCGTCGACGAGGCCAAGCGGGCCGAGGGCACGATGGCAAATCTCGCCGCCGCCGCCACCCGCATCGGCGACGTGGTCGGGATGGTCTCGACCATCGCCGGCCAGACCAACCTGCTCGCGCTCAACGCCACGATCGAGGCGGCCCGCGCCGGCGAGGCCGGCCGCGGCTTCGCGGTGGTCGCCGCCGAGGTCAAGGAACTCGCGACCCAGACCAGCCGGGCCACGGAAGAAATCAGCCGTCAGGTGGCGTCGATCCAGGCGGTGACCGGCGGCGTCTCCGAGGCGATCCAGGGCATCGTGTCCCAGATCGAGGCGATGAACCACGTCTCCACCAGCATCTCGGCCGCCGTCGAGGAGCAGGGCGTCACCACGCAGGACATCGTCCGCAGCATGGGGCAGGCCTCGACCGGGACCAGCGGGATGACCACCGACATCGCCGAGGTCGCCCGGGTCGCCGGCAATGCCGGCCAGGCCGCGTCTTCGGTCGCGCAGGCCTCGGACGACCTCGCGGCCCAGTCGGAGCGGCTGCGCGCGGAGGTCTTCCAGTTCCTCCAGAACGTCCGGGCGGCCTGATACGACCCGTAAGTCTCCGACCCCTTAAGTCCCCGGCCCGGACGGTCTCAGGCCGCCCGGGCCGGCAGCGGTGATGCCGGCTGCGCCGTCCGCCCCGCATAGACCTGCGCGGCCAGGGGCAATTCGATCGCGGCGCAGAGTCCGCCCTCGCGCCGGTTCTCCAGGATCAGCCGGCCATTATGCGCCTCGACGATCGCCAGCACGATCGACAGGCCGAGGCCGAAGCCGCTGGCCTCGTTGAGGTTGCGGGCGCGGTCGCCGCGCACGAAGGGCTGGAGCATCGCGTCGCGCTCCGAATCGGGGATGCCCGGCCCCTGATCGAGCACGCAGACCCGGATGCCCCGCTCGGAGGTCTCCATCCGGACCTCCGCCCGTCCGCCATACTTGACGGCGTTGTCCACCAGATTGGTGATCGCCCGCTGTAATTCCTCCGGCCGCCCCTGCACCAGGACGTGGCGGCTGCGCCCGACGCTCACCGCCGCGCCGAAATCAGAGAAGTCGTCGCAGACCGTCTGCACCACCGAGGCGAGGTCCACGAGGCCGAGGCTGCCGGCATCGCGGGTCTGCCCATCGCGCACGAAGGAGAGCGCCGCCTCGACCAGCCCGTTCATCTGCTCCAGGTCGCGCAGGGTGGCGGTGCGGGTGTGCTCGTCCTCGATGAACTCGGCGCGCAGGCGCAGGCGGGTGATCGGCGTGCGCAGGTCGTGGCTGATCGCGGCCAGCATCTGGGTGCGATCGTCGATCAGGCGGCGCACGCGCGCGCGCATCCGGTCGAGCGCCCGGGAGACGGCGAGCACCTCGCGGGGCCCCGCCTCCGGCAGGGCGACGTGGTCGTCCCGCGTGCCGAACGCCTCCGCGGCGCCGGCGAGCCGCGCCAGCGGCGCTGTCAGCGCCCGGGTCGCCCAGACGCAGAGCAGGGCCAGGGTCAGCGCCAGGAACACGACCGTGAAGATCAAAGCCCCCTGCCGGGGCGGGCGCAGGGGGCCGTTCGGCAACGTGGCCTGGAGGGTCGCCCCGGTCGGCGTCACCACCCCGATATGCAGCAACCCGTCCGACTGCGCCTGCTCGGGATCGATGGTGGAGAGATCGACGACAGTCACCGGCCGGCCGGCGCCGACGCGCAGGCGGTTGATGACCGGCAGGTTGGGTACGGGCGCCGCGCCCGGCGGCACCGTCCCGTCCCAGGCCTCGACCCGGACCAGCGGCAGGCTGCGCCCGCTCGCCAGCAGGGCCGGCCGCACGGCCGGGTCCGCCTCGTCGAGGAGCCGCACCAGCGTGGACAACCGGCCCGCGGCGACGCCCGGCAGCGTATCCGGGTTCTGCGGTTCGTGCAGGAGCAGGAACGCCGCGGTGGCGACCATATGGGCCACCGCGATCCCGGCCACGACCAAGAGAGCGATCTGGCCCGCGATGCTCTGCGGACGCAGCCGGGCGCGCAGGCGCTGGAACGCGGTCATGACCGGGTCACTTCGGGCGTGAACAGGTAGCCGCCCGAGCGGATCGTCCGGATGAATTCGGGGTTGCGCGTGTCCCGCTCGATCTTCTGGCGGATGCGCGAGATCAGCACGTCGATGCTGCGCTCGAACGGCCCGGCCGAGCGGCCCTGGGTGAGATCGAGGAGCTGGTCCCGCGACAGCACGCGGCCGGGCCGCAGGCAGAGCGCGTGCAGGAGGTCGAATTCCGCGCCCGTCATGGCGATCCGGGCGCCCTCCGGCGACAGAACCTGCCGGAGCGACACGTCCAGCGTCCAGCCGGCGAAATGCAGGCGCCGGCGCTCGTCCGGATCGGGCGCCTCGGCGGCGACCCGGCGCAGGATCGCCCGGATCCGGGCCAAGAGTTCCCGGGGGTTGAACGGCTTGGCGAGGTAATCGTCCGCGCCGAGCTCCAGGCCGAGGATGCGGTCGACCTCCTCGGATTTTGCGGTCAGCATCAGGATCGGGATCTGTGACGAGGCCCGCAGGCGCCGGCATAGGCTCAGCCCGTCCTCACCCGGGAGCATCAGGTCGAGCACGATCAGGTCGATGCGCGATTCCGCCAGCGCCCGGTCCATCTCGGCGCCGTCGCCCGCGAGCGTCACACGACAATCGTTGCCGCGCAGGTAGCGGGCGACCAGGGCCGAGATCTCCCGGTCGTCCTCGACCACGAGGATGTGGGGTGTGGCGGGTGCGGTCATCGCGCAGGAATCGGCGAGCGGATCGGCGAGCGTCATCAGGTGATTATGCGCCGAAGCGGCGATTATTCGAAGATGCGCGCGGGAACCATTTTGTAAGCGCGTGTTTCCAGCACAGCCGTAGCTGTGGCGGCGAATGGATTCCGGGAGAGACCATGACCACCAAGGCGGCCAAGCCGGATCCGATCGCGCCGAAGCCGCCCGAACTGGCCTCGCCGTGGCACACGCCCGCGCGGGCCGCGCTCCAGGCCAAGGCCCGTGATTTCGCCCGCGACACGGTGCTGCCGCTCGCCGACGAGCTCGACCGGCAGAAGGCCGAGATGCCCCGGTCGCTGATCGACACCATGGCCGAGAAGGGCTGGTTCGGCATCACGATTCCCGAGGCGCAGGGTGGCCTCGGCCTCGGCGTGTTCGAGTATTGCCTGGTCTCAGAGGAATTGGCCCGGGCCTGGCTGTCGGTGGGCAGCATCCTGGCCCGCGGCCAGGGGCTCGGCACTCAGACCCTCGACCCGGAGCGCCGGGCCGACCTGCTGCGGCGCTCGGCCAAGGGGGCTTGGATCGGCTCGATCTCGCTGTCGGAGCCCAATGCCGGGTCCGACCTCGCCGGGGTGCAGACCCGGGCGGTGCGGGACGGCGACGATTGGGTGCTCACCGGCACCAAGCGCTGGGCCGGCTTCGCCAAGGGTGCCGACTTCGTCGAGGTCCTGGCCCGCACCCGCGATCCGGAGCCCGGCGAATCGCGCTCGGCCGGCCTGGAGCCGTTCTTGGTGGTGAAGGACCGGGACAGCTTCCCGCCCGGCATGACCGGCCGGGTGATCGACAAGATCGGCTATCACGGATTCCAGACCTTCGAGCTCGATCTCGACGGCGTGCGCGTGCCCGAGAGCGACCGGCTCACCGGCCTCTACGGCGACCAGGGGGCGGACGCCGATTCCGGCGGCTTCGCCTCGGTCCAGCGCGGGCTCAACATCGCCCGGGTCCACACGGCGGCCCGGGCGGTCGGGGTGGCGCGGGCGGCCGTGGAGGATACGCAAGCCTACCTGCAGGAGCGCGTCCAGTTCGGCCACCCGATCGGCGATTTCCAGGCCCTGCGCTTCGCGCTGGCCGACATGGCCGCGGAGGTCGCCCAGGCGCGGGCGTTCTGGCATCAGGTCGCCCACCTCCTCGATCAGGGCGAGGCGGCCGAGAGCGAATCCGCGATGGTGAAGCTGCTGGCCACCGAGATGGCGGTGCGCGTCACCAACCAGGCGATGCAGCTCCACGGCGGCAACGGCTACACCACCGAGCGGCGGGTCGAGCGTTACTGGCGCGATGCCCGCCTGACCACGATCTTCGAGGGGACCAGCGAGATCCAGCGGCGGATCATCAGCGACCGGATGCTGCCGCGACCGGGGGCGTGATCGATCGCGGCTCCGTGCGGCGAATCGTCGAGCCGGACTCCCCGCCCCGTCCGGTCTGGCTACCTCATCGGGATCTCTCTTGCGCCGCACCATCGGCGCAGCCGCCATTCGGAAGCCCCGTGTCGAAGCCCATCAGCGATTACGCCCTCATCGGCGACACCCATTCCTGTGCCTTGATCGCCCGGGACGGCTCGATCGACTGGCTGTGCTGGCCGCGCCACGACTCGCCGGCCCTGTTCCTGAAGCTCCTGGACGACGACAAGGGCGGCGCGTGCAGCCTCGCCTTCGAGGGGCTCGAGGGCACCGAACGCCGCTATCTGCCCGACACCAACATCCTGGAGACCACCTTCACCACCGCCACCGGGCGCGCCCGGTTGCTCGACCTGATGCCGGTCAGCCCGCCGAGCCCGGAGCCCGACGAGGGCCCCGACGGCGAGGGCGAGAGCCGGCTGATCCGGCTGCTCACCTGCGAGAGCGGGGAGATCACCGGACGGTTCGTGGTGCGCCCGACCTTCGACTACGCCCGCCGCCCCTGCACGCCGATCGTCGAAGGCCGGTCCGTCCTGTTCGAGGCCGGAGATTGCCGCCTGCGCGTCAACGCCTTCCCGCAGCCGGACCTGGCGGGCGACGAGGCCGAGGTCGCCTTCAGTCTGACCGAGGGCGAGACCGCCTATCTGGTCCTGACCCATGGCGAGGACAACGAGGACGCCTGCATCGACGATTTCGCCGGCGCCCAGCGCCGCCTGGAGACCACGACCGAATACTGGCGCCGCTGGAGCGCCCGCAATTCCTATCAGGGCGCCTACCGGGATGAGGTGATGCGCTCGGCCCTGTGCCTCAAGCTCCTGACCTACTCGCCCACGGGCGGGATCGTGGCGGCGGCCACGGCGGGGCTGCCGGAGGCGGTGCCCGGCGACCGCAACTACGATTACCGCTTCACCTGGATGCGCGACGCGGCCTTCACGGTCACCGCCTTCGTGATGCTGGGCTATGTCCGCGAGGCCGCTGAGTTCCTGCGCTTCCTGCGCGAGCGGGACGGGTCCTACGGACGCGACACCAAGCTGATGTACGGCATCAGCGACGGCATGCCGTCGGAGGAGGTGCTGGACCACCTCGCCGGCTGGAACGGCGTCGGCCCGGTGGTGATCGGCAACCTCGCCGAGGCCCAGGACCAGCACGACATCTACGGCGAATTGCTGCGGGCGCTCTGCGTGTTCCTGGAGGCGGTCGATTACGACCCGCCCGAGAAGGTCAACGACCGCCTGCCCGAGGTGCTCGACAACCTCACCGCCCGGGCGATCCGCCACCGGCACGACGCCGATAACGGCATCTGGGAATTGCGGACCGGGCCACGCCACCAGGTCCACACCAAGGCGATGATCTGGGTGGCGCTGACCGACGCCGCCCGGATCGGCCGCAACATCAAGGGCGTCCCCGCGGAGAAGATCGCCGCGTGGGAGCAGATCGCATCCGAGGTCCGGGCGGAGTATCTCGACAAGGGCTGGAGCCCGGAGAAGCAGGCCTATACCGGCGCCTTCGAATCCCACCACCTCGACGCCGCCGTGCTGCGCGTCGCCCTGTTCGGAGCGCTCGATCCGTCCGAGCCGCGCACCCGCGCGACCCTCGAGGCGATCGAGCGGGAACTCGGCGACGGCGACCTGATCTACCGGTACCGCATGGATGACGGCCTGAAGGGCGATGAAGGCACGTTCACGGCCTGCGCGTTCTGGCGGGTCGGCTGCCTCGCGCTCGACGGCCGCACCAGCGAGGCGAAGGCGGTGTTCGAGCGGCTGATCGCGCGCGGCAACGATGTCGGCCTGTTCGCCGAGGAGATCGACGCGGCCACCGGCGAGCAGCGTGGGAACGTGCCCCAGGGCTTCTCGCACATGGCGCTGATCAACGCGGCCCTGCGGCTGGAGGACAGCATCGACCGGTTCGGCTTGGTCGACGCGGTCGAGCGGCGGGCGGCCGAATAGGCAAAGTCACGGCCGTGTCCCTCGCCCCGTTTGCGCCGGGCGACATCCAACTCACTCGACGGCCCGGACATCGCACGGAGGCTGAAGCTTTTAAGCCGTCATTCCGGGGCGCCGCAGGCGAGCCCGGAATCCAGATCCACCGCCGATGCAGGGCCGTGCGACACCTGCGTTTCTGGATTCCGGGGCTTCGCTTCGCGGCCCCGGAATGACGGAGCGGGTTGTGTAGACCAGCGATAGGTTCCTGGCTTCGGTCAGGCCGCGATCCGGATCACCTCGTCCGACCCCGCATCAGCAGTGTCGCGGCTGGCGCGGAACTGATCCAGCAGGTCGGCGCCGAGCCCGTCGAGGACTTCCTGCATGGCGGCCTGGACTTCAGGATCCTCCTCCTTCGGCTCCGTGCGGTACCAAGCCAGGATCTGCTCGGGCAGCGCATCCAGGATCGCGCCGACCGGGTTGGGCACTTCGGCCTCCGCCGGCTCGCCTTGCGCAGCCTCGAACACCACCGGATCGGCGGTCTCGATCGGCGCCGGCGCGACGACTTCGACGGCGTTCTCCGGTTCGGCGAAGGCGGTGCGGCGCTGGCTCTCCAGGGCGGCGCGCCAGGCGGCATCCGTGGCCTCGGCGTCGCGGCGGACGGCTTCCCGGGCCATGGCTTCGGCCGCGACGGCTCGGGCGACTTCGCGGGCCTCGTCGCGGGCGGCCTCGGCCTCGTAGCGGGTCAGCAGCGCGACCACCGCGTGCATCTCCGGCGCCGGCAGGTCGGTGCAGGCGTCGATGGCGGATTCGATCATCCGGCGCGACAGGCCGGCGCCGCGCAGGCCGGTCGGTCCGCCGGCTGCTTGCCGCGCGGAAAGGGCCGCCTGCATCGCCGGCAGCAGCGCGTCGGGCAGCCCGGCCTTCCGGTGCAGCTCGGCGAAGGACCGCGGCTCCCGCATGGCCCGGGCGATCCCGACATGATCCTGGCCCGACAGGTCGGCCAGCGCCGCCTGCACGAAGTCGGTCCGGCCCGAGAGCACGGCCCGGAGGATCAGGCCCGCGGTGAGCTGGCGGGTCGTGCGCAGATGCGTCACGAGGCGCGCGACCCCGGCAGCGCCGGATTGATCGCAGGCCTCCAGGGCCACGCGCTCGCCCGCCTCGCGGCGCATCCGGTCGCAGCGCTCGGTGCCGAGCCAGCCGCGGTCTGTGACGAACAGCGACAGGGCCTCGGCCACCGCGAGTCCGATCGCGTAGCGCACCTCCGGCGGCAGGTCGGGTCGGCGCAACAGCGCTTCGCGTAAGCGCGCTTCGTCGCCGCGGCGCTCGATCATGCGCAGCATCCGGCCGGCGGTGATCTTCGCCGTGGGGTTCCCGGCGAGCACCACCAGGGTGTCCAAATCGCCGATCTCGGCCAGAGCCCCCGAGACCGCGTGTGAGAGATGATGGCGGGCGGCGATCACCGCCCGGGTGGCCTCGTCGCCCAAAGCGGCGGCATCGACCAGATCCGCATCGGTCAGCACCGGCGAGCGCGCCAGGACCAGACGCGCCACCTCGGGCACGTCGCAGGACAGGGCGACCACCAGGGGCCGCGGTGTCCGCGCGGAGGCCGCGCAGGTCTCGGCGAGCGCCCGGCGGACCAAGGGAGACGGATCGTCGAGCAGCGACAGCAGCGCGGTCTTGGCCTCCCAGGCCTCGTCGGCGGAGAGGTCGCCGTAGAGGTACGCCCGCGCCAGCGCGGTGGTGGCCTCGGCTCGGCGGCCGGCCGAGGCGTTCTGGGTCCAGGCCAGGAACTCGCGGATGATCATGGGCCGCTCCGGGGGGCGAACAGGCTGGTCCTGGTGCCGGTGGTGGATCCCGCGCCGGCGAGATCGGCCGGGCGGCGGGGCGGCAGCGGCGGGTTGACGAGGGCGAGACCGGCCGGCGTCGGCGCTGGTTCGGCGAGGGCGCCTGTGGTCGCCGGCTCAATCGCGGCAATGCTTGGTGGAGGTTCGGCGCCCGAACGCGGAAAATAGGTCGGCGCGGCGTGCTGGGTCGGCGGCGCCGCGTTGCGGGCCTGCCAGAGGCGCGCCACCGCGTCGGACGCCGCTCCGCGCTGATCGGTCTGGAACAGGCTGCGCAGGTCGGAGCTGCCGCCGAACGCCGTTGCGGTGCTGGCATAGGCGGTGGCCGCCTGGGTGGCGGGGGCACCGTCCTGGCGCAGGGCGGTCAGGTCGGTGGCAGCGGCGGCGCCCTGCGCGGCGGCCGACAGGCTGGCATAGAGTTCGGCGGCACTGCGCGGCCGGCCGGCCCGGTCGTAGAACAGGGCCCGGTTGGCGGCGGCCGCCTCCGGCAGGTCGAGGGCGGCGGCCCGGGCCGGGAAGGCGCGGGCGGTGGAGATCAGCGCGGCCGCGCCCTTGGCCCCCAAGACATGCGCCGCATAGAGGTCGCCCGATGTCGGGTCGCGCCCGAGGGCCGCGGCAAGCGCGTCGGAATTCTGCTGGGTCAGGGCTCCGGCCAGCGTCGCGGAAATCTTCGGATCGCGCCGCAGATCGAGGATCGCCTGGCGCTGGTCGGCATCCGGGACCGTGTAGGTGCCGTCCGGCTGCCGGGTGATCGCGTCCGCATGCGCCTGAAGGCCGAGTTTCGGCCCGGCATTCTTCATCACCCCGAGCCAGGTCTGCTCGATGAACTGGAACAGGCCGGTGGCCGACGAGGTCCCGGCCTTGGCGGCGGGATCGAGGGCGGATTCCCGCCGGGCCGTGGCCAGGAGGTAGTCGAAGCCGACGCCGCTCGCCATCGCGCCGTCGCGGATCGCCTGGACCACCGGCCCGGAGGCGGCCGCGCCCGACGCCGCTCGTCCTTGCGCGGGCGAGCTGCTCTCCGGTGGGCTGGACGGCGTGGTGAACAGGAACATCCGGGCGCGCACGGGGTCTGAGGACACCGTGAACCTGCGCCGCTTATGGTAAACAACTCCTCAATCGACGTTGCGCCGCGATATCTGGTTTCAGGACCCGGTGAATTCGGCCGCGCCCTTCGGCCGGCGCATCTGGAACCGGGTGTCGGCGGTGGCACGGAAGTAATCGAAATAGCCGCCGCGCAGGATCGGATGCATCGCCGCCGTGTCGACCATGCCGTCCGTGACAAAGCGCTCGTCGACGTAGATCGACACCACCTGCCCGATCACCAGAAAGTTCTCGGCTTCGCCGCCGCCGAGCGGCACCAGCGGGACGGTCTGGAGCCAGCGGCATTCGAGAGCGGCGGGCGAGGCCGCCACCCGGGGCGGACGCACCTTCTGCGACGGGGCGGTCTCCAGCTTGGCGAAGGCGAACTCGCTCTCGCCCCGCGGCAGCGGCGCCGAGGAATCGTTCATCCCGTCGCGCAGGTCCCAGGTCGCCAGGCTGCAGACGAACTCGGCCCCCTCCTCCGCGAAGGTCATGGCGTCCTTCCGGCCCGAGGACGAGAACGCCACCATGTTGTCGGCAACCGCATTGAAGAACGAGTACGGCGCGAGATTGAGCTTGCCGTCCCGGCTCATGGCGCTGATCCAGCCGATCGGCCGCGGCGCGACGATCGCCTTCAGCGGGTTGTGCGGCAGGGCGCGCGCCTCGCGCGGGGCTTCGAGATCGTAATGCACGGGTGCGCCTTCTGAGGTCGGTCTCGCTCAGAGATAGGTCACGATCTCGGAAAGACTCGGCCGCGGCCGATCGGACGGTACCTCGCGCGCCCGGCCGATATGCACGAACCCAGCGAGCTTTTCGGACGGCGCGAGGCCCAGCGCATCCAGCACCCGGCGATCGTAGGCGTACCATTCGGTCAGCCAGGACGTGGCGAAGCCGGAGGCGTTGGCCGCGATCACGAGGTTCATCGTGGCGGCGCCCACCGAGAGCAACTGCTCCCAGTCCGGGATTTTTATATGTGGGCCGGTGCGGGAAACGACCGCGACGGTGAGCGGCGCGTGCATCAGGCGGCCGCGTTCCTGGGCCAGCCGCTCGGGGGTCGCCTGGGGATTGTCGGCCGCGAACGTGGCCGCGATGGTCTCGCCGACCCGTTCCCGGGCCGCTTCGGCGATAACGATGAACCGCCAGGGCGCCAGCTTGCCGTGATCGGGCACCCGGGAGGCGACAGTCAGGATGGTCTCGAGCTGCGTGCGGTCCGGCCCCGGGCCGTCGAGCAGCAGGGGCGGCACCGAGCGGCGCGTTGTCAGGAGGTCGAGGGTGGCGTTCATGCGTCCTGTCCCGCTGGGAGATCGGCACCCGGATGTGGCATGCAGGGCCCGGCGGTGGAAGAGCGTGCGGCCTTGCCGTCGCCATGGTCCGAAGGCAGAGGCGGGCCCGGATACGGCTTGATGAGGATTCGACCGATGCGCACGAGGCTTGCCACGATGGCGGTGGCAATTCTCCTGCCGGCCCATCTCGTGCCGGCGAGCGCGCTCGCGCAGCAGGGCGTGTTCCAGAACCGCCTCGGCGATCCCCTGCCCTCCCCGTCGATCACCAGCCCCAGCCTGCCACCCAGCATGCCGCCGGCCGAGCCGGAGGCGCAGCTGTCCCTGTCGGCGCTTCTATCCGGGGCGGGCGTGCCCCTGCGCCAGGGGCTGGCCTGGCGGATCTACGAGGATCGCGGCGACGGCACCCGGCCGTCGATCGTCGGCCGTTCCACCGAGGCCGAGCCGAACTTCACGCTCGCTCCGGGCGCCTACGTGGCGACCGTGACCTACGGCTTCGCCAGCGCCTCGAAGCGGATCGTGATGGGCGGCCAGCCGGCCACCGACACCCTCCGGGTCGCGGCCGGCGCCCTGAAGCTCGCCGGGGCGGTCGGCGACCAAAAGATCCCGGCCGCGCAGGTCTCGTTCTCGGTGTTCGTGCCGGTGGGGACCAATTCCGAGGGCCGGCTGGTGCGCTCCGGCATCAAGGCCGGGGAAATCCTGCGCCTGCCGGAGGGCACGTATCACGTGGTCTCGACCTATGGGGAGTCGAACGCGATCCAGCGGGCCGACCTGCGGGTCGAGAACGGGAAGGTCACGGAGGCGACGCTTAACCACCGCGCGGCCACCGTCACCCTCAAGCTGGTCGCTGCCCCCGGGGCCGAGGCCTATGCCGGCACCGCCTTCTCGGTGCTGACGCCCGGCGGCGACACGATCCGCGAGGCGATCGGCGCGTTTCCGCAAGTGACCCTGGCCGAGGGCGACTACGTGCTGATCGCCCGCCATGACGGGCAGGTCTATACCCGCGAGTTCAAGGTCGAGAGCGGGCTCGACCGGGACATCGAGGTGGTGGCCAAGGCCGGCTGAACCCGGTTCAGGCGAAGCGTCGCGCCAGGGCCACGCAGACGGCGACCAGAATGGCCGCCGCGATCATCGCGGGCTCGATCCGCTCGCCGAGCACCAGGGCGGCGACGCCGAGCCCCAGGAACGGCTGCAGCAACTGAAGCTGCCCGATCGCCGCGATGCCGCCTCGGGCGAGCGCCCGGTACCAGAACACGAACCCGATCAGCATGCTGAACAGAGCCACATAGCCGAGGCCGGCCCAGGCCGGGAGCGGGATCGCGCCGGGATCGGCCGGGCTCAAGACCAGCGCCAGCGGCAGGGAGAGCGGCAGGGACAGGACCGTCGCCCAGGCGATCACCTGCCAACCGCCGAGCCGCCGCGCCAGGATTCCGCCCTCCGCATAGCCGAGCCCGCAGACCAGGATCGCCGCGAGCATGAAGGCGTCCCCCGGTCCCGGCGGCCCGTCGAGCCCGCGGGCGGCGAAGCCCACAGTCACGAGCGCACCCAGCACCGACAGGACCCAGAAGGCCGCGGACGGGCGCTCGCCCGAGCGCAGGGCGCCGAACAGGGCGGTCGAAAGCGGCAGCAAGCCGACGAAGACGGTCCCGTGTGCTGCGCCGACGGTGCGCAGGGCCAGCGCGGTCAGGAGCGGAAATCCGACCACGACCCCGCCGGCCACGATCGCGAGCGCACCGAGATCGCGTCTCCGCGGCCACGCTTCTCGCAGGACCAGCAGCGCAGCCGCCCCCGCGAGGCCGGCGAGTGCTGCCCGTGCCGCGCTTAGGAACAGCGCGTCCATCCCGGTCAGCGCGAGGCGGGTCGCCACCAGGGAGGCGCTGAAGATCGCCACGCCGATCAGCCCGTCGATCCAGGCGCCCGACTGTCGCGTGACGGCACTCACGCCCGCGCCGCCCGGCAACGCCTTCACGACCTCTCCCTGTTTCACAGTCCGTGTCCCCCGGTCATCATCCGGCCGTGACATGCGTCCAGCGGCCGCTTGCCGCCAGGGACGGTTCGGGCGCGGTCCAGCTGAACTGTCCCGGCCGTGGACCCGTACAATCGCCTTGGGCCGTCATGCCGCGCGGAGACCCGGCGATGCCCAACTGGGGGATCCGATCGGTTCCATGTTCCGGGCATTAACATTTCTGCGAGAGGGCGGAACGATGCGACCGGGCCGGCACTTTCCAGGCGCCCATTCCGGGCCACTGGAGATCCTTATGCGCCGCCTCGTCCTCGCTACCCTCGCCGCCGCTGTCCTGGCCGGCCCTGCCCTCGCCGCCAACGACACGCCCCCGACGGTGGCCCCGAAGTTCGAGAGCGTGCCGCAGGACGCGGTGCTGAGCTACAACCTGATCGGCCTCAACATCACCGACGCCGCGAACAACACCGTCGGCGAGATCAAGGACCTCGCGATCGTCCACGAGAAGCTCGTCGGCTACATCGTCTCCGTCGGCGGCTTCCTCGGCATGGGCGAGCGCTACGTCGCCGTCGCGCCGTCCTCCGTTGCCCTCGGCTACGATGCCGACGCGAAGAAGTGGAAGGCGATCATCGGCGCCACCAAGGATCAGCTGAAATCCGCGCCGGAGTTCAAGTACGACGGCAAGTTCAAGCGCTGATCTTTGGCCAGGGCTGCCGGCAAGCGGAGTGCCGCCACTGCCGCAGCCCCGGCTCTGCGAGGATTCCCGGCCGTTCGATGAAGCGCAGATCGAGACCGAGAAGCCTCATTGCTCCGGAAGCGACATCGCGCAGCGGCCGGACGTGCCTTCCGCGTCGCGATGGCCAGAATCTCATATCCGAGATCACGGCCTCGACCCTGTCGCAAGCGCCGGTCGCGCGTCAGGACGATGCCCGATCCCCTTGCAGGGCCTCGCGCGCGATTTGACTGACCAGCGCGTCGCGTTTCGCCTGGCGGAGGATGATGCGGGCCGCCGCCCGGGCATTGGCCGCGCGCAAGGCGGCCTGCGGACCGCCATCGCGTTGCGCTCGCCAGGCGAGGGCACGAAACCATTTGACGTTGCCGAGCGCGGCTGCCCGGCGGCTGATTGGGCCACCGACATCGAGTGGCGTTTCTACTGTTGCAGCGGCCATTGGCTCAATCCTGGACTGCACGTCGCCGCTTGTCCGCTTATGAGACAAGAAATGGCGATGCTGAGCAGACTCGGCAATAGTGGTGCCGGGCGCTGATCTTAGAAAACGACACAGTTTTCACGGTTCGACGGTGCGGGGCCGCACGCCGCTCCCTCGCGTCGGCCCAGCTTGCCGGACCGACTCATCTGGCCGCCCTCGTCCCGGCGGTTCGCCCTGTCGCAGGGACGCCCTACGCGGAACCTTTGCGGCGGCGCGCGGTAGAATCCTCGCTAAACGATGTGATCGTATGACGAGGATCGCTGTGTCCGAAATGTACCCGCGATCGACCGCCAGCATCGCCGGCCATCCCATCCATCCGATGCTTGTGCCGATCCCGATCGTCTGCTTCGTCGGGACCCTCGTGACCGATGTCGCGTATTGGTCGACGGCCAACATGCAATGGGCCAACTTCTCGGTCTGGCTCCTGACCGTCGGGCTGGTCGCCTCCGTGTTCACGGCGCTGGCCGGCGCGATCGATTTCTTCGGGGATCGGAGCATCCGGCGGCTCAAGCCCGCCTGGATCCACGTGGCCGGCAATGCGGTTGCGCTGATCCTCGCGATCATCAACGCCTTCGTTCACAGCCGCGACGCCTACACATCCGTCGTGCCGACGGGCCTGATCCTCTCGGCCCTGGTCGTCCTGATCCTGATGGTCACCGGCTGGAACGGTGCCACCTTGATCCATCGTCACCGAGTCGGCGTTCGGCCGGGAGAGCGCGCATGAGTCGGCTTCGTCACCTTCTCGCCGGGGCTGCCCTGCTGCCGCTGGCCGCCTGCGGACCGGATCCGATCGACCCGCAGACCCAGGTCGGGCCGAACCCGCCCCTGCCCGCGCTGCACCAGTACCTGCTGCCGCCGATGCACGTCTCCCGCTCGGTCGGCTGGAAGGACGGCGAGACCCCGCAGGTCGCGGCCGGACTTCAGGTGAAGGCCCTGGCCACGGGCCTCAAGAGCCCGCGCTCGGTCCTGGTCCTGCCCAACGGCGACATCCTGGTGGCGGAGAGCGGCGGCCCGACCCCGCCGATCAACCGGCCCAAGGAGATCATCATGGGCTGGCTCGAGGGCCTGTCCCATCCGCCGGAGAAGCCGGGCCAGCGCATCACCCTGCTGCGTGATGCCGACGGCGACGGCGTGGCCGAGTTGCGCACCGTCCTGCTCGACACGCTGAACGCGCCCTTCGGCATGGCGCTGGTCGGGGACGACCTCTACGTTGCCAACACCGACGCGGTGATGCGCTACCCCTACAAGCCGGGCACGACGCGGATCACCGAACCCGGCACCAAGCTCACAGAGCTGCCGGCGGGCCGGATCAACCATCACTGGACCAAAAGCCTGACGGCCAGCCCCGACGGGACCAAGCTCTATGCAGGCGTCGGTTCGAACAGCAACGTCACCGAGAACGGGATCGACGAGGAGACCGACCGCGCGTCCATCTGGGAGATCGACCGGGCGACCGGCGCCCACCGGCTCTACGCCACCGGCCTGCGCAACCCGAACGGCCTGACCTTCGAGCCGCAGACCAAGGTGCTCTGGTGCGTGGTCAACGAGCGCGACGAGCTCGGACCCGACCTCGTGCCGGACTACATGACCTCGGTGAAGGAGGGCGGCTTCTACGGCTGGCCGTACAGCTACTGGGGCCAGAACCTCGATCCGCGGGTGATGCCGCAGCGCCCGGAACTGGTCGCCCAGGCGATCATGCCCGACTATTCGCTGAGCTCGCACGTCGCTCCGCTCGGGATGGCGTTCGCCACCGGCACCGGCCTGCCGCAGGCTTACCGGAGCGGCGCCTTCGTGGGCGAGCACGGCAGCTGGAACCGCGATCCGCTCAACGGCTACAAGGTGGTCTATATCCCGTTCGAGAACGGCAAGCCCGTCGGCAAGGCCCGGGACGTGGTCACCGGCTTCGTCAATGCCGACAATCAGGCCCGTGGCCGGCCGGTCGGGCTGGCGATCGATACCCAGGGCAGCCTGCTCATCGCCGACGATGCCGGCGGCACGGTGTGGCGCGTGACCGGATCGGGGGCGCGCTCGGATGCCGGCCCGGCGGCGATCCTCCGTTGATCCGTGTGGGGGCGCCTCGAAAAGCCTCTGGCCGAACCAGAATCATAACCCGGAGGGTCATGCCGTGACGATGTCGACTCGTTCACCCACCGCAATCAGCGACGAGGGGCGCCACGCCCGGGATCGCGGGGATCCGATCACGGCCAACCCGTATCCGGAGAATTCGGACGCGCACGGCACCTGGGAGCGCGGCTACCGGATTCCCGATCGCGAGGGACAGGACCAGGCCGCCGGCTCGGCGATCGACAGGGCCGATCAAGGATCGTGATCGTAGCTCGGTCAGCCGGCATGTCCGGCGATGTCGTTGCGGGTGCTCTCGCTACGGCGTGGGGGCTGATGGATCCTCGAGAGGCCGTTCATCGCCTGGTGCGATGAGCGGGGCCGCATTCCCGAAGCCGCTGATGACGTCCGCGACGAGATCATCGAGCGCGTCGGCGACCCATGTGGCGCCGGTCATGACTGAATTCATGAGGCTGTGCATCGCCAGCTCCCCGAATGCGAAGCATTCATTTTCAGAGGCGACGGGGCGTCGGGTTACCGGGCGCTCCGTCGCCGGGATCTGCCGACATCAGGCGAAGTGGGCCGGCAGGGCGAGGCTCATGGCCTGGACATAGGTGCCGGCCAGTATCGCGACGGTGGCGAGCGTCGCGGCGGCGGCGAGGGTGAGGCGGGCAGCGAGGGTCATCGGAAGTCTCCATCAGGTCCGCGACTGTGTTCGCGGTGTGACCCTGATGTATGCCCAAGCTTTCAGGATGGGCGTGCTCCGGCACACCTGGGACGTGACCTGATGGTTTCCCGTCAGGCGCGCCGCGATATCCGTGCTCAGGCCGCGCACGGTGGCGTGATGCTCAGGCTGCCGCGACAGCGCGGATACCGCCCCGGCCCAGCCTCGAACGAGCCGCCACAGCCCGGTCGAGGCTCAAGCTTTTGGATCGGCCGCGTCAGCCAGATGCCGGAAGTCGCTTGGCGCCATCCCGTATCGGTCCCTGAACCGGCGGGAAAAATGGGCTTGGCTGGCAAAGCCGCAGCCGAAGGCCAGAACGCCGATGGAAAGATGGCGGCAGCCTTGGTCGGTCAGACGCTTGGCTGCAGTCTCCAGGCGACGTTGCCAGATCCAGTCCGAAATGTGCTGACCCTGTTCTTTGAAAAGTTCCTGGAGCCGGCGCAGCGACACCCCCACTGCCGTCGCCAGTTTGGGCGGATCGAGAGAGGAGTCGCCCAGGTGCGCCTCGACGTAGGCCTTGGCGCGTTGGACCACGACGGTGCCGTGCAAGGGCTTGGGCACTTCCTTGGCCAAGCGTTCGGCGACGCTGGCCGCGATCAGGTCCACGGCGATCGCCGACATCCGCTTGGCCGCATCGGGCGTGAAGGCGTTCTCGACCCGCAGCAGCGTCTCCAGGAACGTCGTCACCAGCTTGGTGCTGCCGAGATCCGCTCCAACGGTGAGGGCCGAGAAGTGGCGCGCGTCGCCGAGAAGGTTCTCCATGCGAGCGCGCGGAATTTCCAGGAGCAGGGATTGGGACGATCCGGACGTCTGCCGGACGGATGGATTGGCCCGATCCAGAACCATGATCTCGCCGGCCTGCACGGTGGCCTGGCGTCCGAACTGCTCGCAACTCGACGTGCCCGACAGCTTGATCGTGACGGCTAAGGTGTCCCGCTTGTCGTTCCGACGCAGCGTGGTCGGTGTCGACTCGACGCGGACGGCGCTGAACGTCGAACGGGTAATCAGCAGCGATCCGAGATCGGTACCTTCGAACAGGCCACGAAATACACCATCATCGACCCGGTACAGCTCGGCCGGCATCAGTCGATCGCGAGCGAAATCTCTCCAGAGTTGGAAATTTGTATCCGACTGTTCTCCGAGGGCCGAAAAAATGGTCTTCATTGAGGCGAAGGTCGGTCCGTTATTTCGAATTCAGGATCGGTGGATTATCTCTCGCCTTCCCTGGAAATGGTAGCGCTGACAGGGTAAGTTGTAAATTACAAGTTGCAGTGAGATATTTCTTCAACAATTGTTTTTTTATATTGTTAGACTGAATTAATGGGGTAAATATAGAGCTTATTAGAGATATTTACGTTAACTGAAGTCGTTATTCTTACATGAGTTAAAATGTCGCGGCGAACGATCGCGTCATCCGCAGGTCTGGATCGCGCATGACCTCGACGCCCATTGCCGGCTTCATAAAATGTGTTTCGTAGAGGCGATGACGGCCTCGCCGGCTTTCCGATCTGCATCGCGCTCTTACAGTCCCGCGGGCTTGGGCGGCGGTGATGCGGGTTTCACCGATTCCGAAGGTGCCCACTTCTCTGGTCTCCCTCAGGCGCGGCGGGTTTTTCGAGGCCGGCCCCCGCGATGGGCTACGCTGTCGGCCGGATCGCCGCAGAGGGCGCGGCGCCGACGAGCGAGCGGTTTTGATGGGCGAGGAACCCAGATGTCGCCCGCGGCCCTTGGGGAACGCCCGATCAATCGGCGATCGGCGGACCGGTATCGTCCGGCGCCTCTTGCGGCGCTGGCCGGGGTTTCCGGGCCGGCTTGACCGGTTGGACGGCTCGGGCCTGCGGCGGTGCTGGGCTGACGGACCGCTGCGGCGGGCTCGGTGGCCGCTCGATCCGGGCTCTGTTCGGGGCACCGGCCCGTTGACCGGCAGGGGCGGCGGACGGCTCGGCTGCCGGACCGGTCCGGGCCGGCGGCGTCGCGATGGCGGCCCGGTTGTGCTGTGGCGATCGCGGCGGCGTCCGGCCCGCTGCGGCCGCAGGTCCCCCCTGCCCCGGCACCGGCACGGCCGCTGCCGGGCCGGCGGCGGCTGCACTCTGCGGGACGACCTCACAATGCTGGCTGCAATTGCTGACGACCGCTTCGACGGTCTTGCCGTCGATCGTCGCGGAGACGATGCACCGGGCCGGATGGTAGATCAGCTCGTACTGGAACGTGCCCTTGTCATCCGACTCGGTGCGGAATCTGTTCTCCAGCACCACGGGCCTGCGCGGACCCTCCGTCGTCCCGACGATGTAGAGCCGGCCCGTCGCGATCGCCGCGACGGTGATCTCCGATCCCGCCCACGCGGACCCGCACGTCACCAGGGCGCCAACCCCGGCCGCGGCGACAATCGAGGCGAAACGAACCAATCGACACTTCTCCGCATTCTGCCGTCGACATGCGACGGCTAGACCATTTTCAGGCGGAGATAGTTACGACATCTAGATTGATCAGGCGATAGCAATTATCCTCGGCCCTATCGCACAAGTTTTGATTTCGTTGTGCATGAGCGCGGCCGCGGCGATGGCCGCACGGCCACCTCGGCATTCAGCATCCAGCCGCCGGAGACGGGGCACGAAAACGACCCACACGGCACACCGGTACAAGTCGAGGGCTGATTTTCTAAGGGAGGTCTTCGAGGATCTTGGTGGGCGCACTAGGGTTCGAACCTAGGACCCGCTGATTAAGAGTCAGCTGCTCTACCAACTGAGCTATGCGCCCGATCGCATCTGCGATCCGCCCCGGCGGCCACCAAGTCCGTCCGGGGTGGCGGGCTGATACCAACGCATCCGGGGGCTGTCCACCCCCGGATGCGAGTTTTTTGCTATTCCGCCGCCGCGTGCTGTGCATGAACCCGCACCGCGTGGGCCGCGAGCTTGTTCAGGGCCGAGAGATACGCCTTGGCCGAGGCGACCAGCGTGTCCGGATCGGCACCGCGGGCGGTGACGCTGCGCTCGCCGTCGCGCAGGCGTACCGAGACCTCGGCCTGGGCGTCCGTGCCGCCGGAGACGGCCTGGACCTGGTACAGCTCCAGCTCGGCCTTGTGCGGCACCAAAGCGGTGATGGCGTTGAACACGGCATCCACCGGCCCGTTGCCGTCCGCCTCCTCGATCCGCGTGCCGGTCTCGTCGGCGATGCGCAGGGTCGCGCGCTGCGGCCCTCGTGTGCCGGCGATGACCGAGAGCGACACCAGCCGAATCCGGTCATGCGCCGTGGCGAGGTTCTCGTCGACCAGCGCCTCGATATCCTCGTCGTAGACGTGCTTCTTGCGGTCGGCCAAGGCCTTGAACCGCTCGAACGCGTCCTGGAACTGGTTGTCGGACAGGTGCAGGCCGAGGTCGTCGAGCTTGGAGCGGAACGCCGCCCGGCCCGAGTGCTTGCCCATCACCAGGGAGGTCTTGCTCAGGCCGACCGAGGCCGGGGTCATGATCTCGTAGGTCTCGGCGTTCTTGAGCATGCCGTCCTGGTGGATGCCGCTCTCGTGCGCGAAGGCGTTGCGGCCGACGATCGCCTTGTTGAACTGCACCGGGAAGTTGGTGGCGTGGCTCACCAGCTTCGAGGCGCGGGTCAGCATGGTCGATTCGATGCCGGTCTCGTAGGGCAGCACGTCCGCGCGGGTACGCAAAGCCATGACGATCTCCTCGAGCGCGGCGTTGCCGGCCCGCTCGCCGATGCCGTTGATCGTGCACTCGACCTGCCGGGCGCCGCCCTCGATGCCGGCGAGCGAGTTGGCGATCGCGAGGCCGAGATCGTTGTGGCAGTGGACGGAAAAGACCGCCTGGTCGGCGTTCGGCACCCGCTCGCGCACCGACGCGAACATGTCGCGGTACTCGGCCGGGGTCGCGTAGCCCACCGTGTCGGGCAGGTTGATCGTGGTGGCGCCGGCCTTGATCGCGGCCTCGACGCAGCGGCACAGGTAATCGATCGGCGTGCGGGTCGCGTCCATGGCCGACCATTCCACGTCCTCGACGAGGTCGCGGGCCTGAGCCACGGTCTTCAGGATGATCTCGAGGACCTCGTCCTGGCTCTTGCGCATCTGGTGCGCGAGATGGATCGGCGAGGTCGACACGAAGGTGTGGATCCGCCCGCGCTGGGCATGCCGCACCGCCTCGCCGGCCCGGGCGATGTCGGCCGGGATGGCCCGGGCGAGACCCGCGATCGTGGCGCGCTTGGTGCGCCGGGCGATTTCCGACACCGCCTCGAAATCGCCGATCGAGGCGATCGGGAAGCCGGCCTCGATGATGTCGACGCCCATCGTGTCGAGGAGCTCGGCCACCGCGAGCTTCTCGTCGTGGGTCATGGTGGCGCCGGGGCATTGCTCGCCGTCGCGCAAGGTGGTGTCGAAGATGACGATGCGTTCGCGGGCGGTGGTGCTGGTGGTTGTGGTCATGGCGTTACCCTGTCGCGGGCCGCCCGGCGGAAGGCTCGGGGCGGCGGGGAGCCCAAAAGGGGCGAGGTTCGCGAGTTCAAAAAATCCCCTGAAGGCCCAGGCGCGCCCGGACGGCCCTCAGGGGCGGGTAAGCAGAAGCGGAAGGAGAAGCCCGGCACGACGCGCGCGCGACCGCGGCGCCGGCGAAGCGGCGTGGGCGGTCTCGGTCGCTGAGCCGGCTCTGGCCAAGGCTCGTCTCTCCCGGGTGAGGCGCGGACGGCGTGATGCAGCATCCGCGCGGTGGGCGGCAGAGGTAGCGCCCGTGTGGCGGAAACACAAGGCCCGGTTCCGACCGCGACCTTGCCAAGCGCGGTTCGCCCTCGATAAAGCCCGCCGGCACGTCGAGAGAGAACCCGCGAGACCGCCATGGCCAGCTACAAGCTCCTGCTCCTGCCCGGCGACGGGATCGGCCCGGAGGTCGCGGGCGGCATGCAGGTCGTGCTCGGCGCCCTCAAGGAGACCGGCCTCGCCACGTTCGAGACCGAGACCGATCTCGTCGGCGGCTGCGCCCTCGACGCCCATGGCAGCCCGCTCTCGGACGAGACCCTGGCGCGGGCTCGGGCCGCGGACGCGATCCTGCTCGGCGCGGTGGGCGGCCCGAAATGGGCGGGCGTCGCCTACGAGAGCCGCCCCGAGGCCGGCCTGCTGCGCCTGCGCAAGGATCTGGAGCTCTTCGCCAACCTGCGGCCGGCGATCTGCTACCCGGCTCTGGCCGACGCCTCGGCGCTCAAGCGCGAGCTGGTCGAGGGACTCGACATCATGATCGTCCGGGAGCTGACCGGCGGCGTCTATTTCGGCGAGCCCAAGGAGATCACCACCCTGCCGGACGGCTCCAAGCGGGCGGTGGACACGCAGGTCTACACCACGGGCGAGATCGAGCGGATCGCTCATGTCGCTTTCGATCTGGCGGGCAAGCGCTCCGGCCGCGTCGCCTCGGCCGAGAAGCACAACGTGATGAAGTCCGGCGTCCTGTGGAAGGAGGTCGTCACCAAGGTCCATGCCGAGCATTATGCCAGCATCGAGCTGGAGCACGTGCTCGCCGACAACTGCGCCATGCAGCTGGTGCGCCGGCCGAAGCAGTTCGACGTGCTGGTGACCGACAACCTGTTCGGCGACGTGCTGTCCGACCTCGCCGCGATGCTCACCGGTTCGCTCGGCATGCTGCCCTCGGCCTCGCTGGGCGCGGTGGATGACAGCGGCGTGCGCTGGGCGCTCTACGAGCCCTGTCACGGCTCGGCCCCGGACATCGCCGGCCAGGACAAGGCGAATCCGATCGCGATGATCGGCTCGCTGACCATGTGCCTGCGCTACTCGTTCGGCCTCGGCGAGGCCGCGGACGCGCTGGACGGCGCCGTCATGGACGCGCTGGCGAGCGGCGCGCGCACCGCCGACATCGCAGGCGAGGGTACGAACCCGATCGGCACCCGCGCCATGGCGAACGCCGTGG
Organism: Methylobacterium sp. J-072; assembly: GCF_022829425.1. Lineage (NCBI taxonomy): Bacteria > Pseudomonadati > Pseudomonadota > Alphaproteobacteria > Hyphomicrobiales > Methylobacteriaceae > Methylobacterium > Methylobacterium sp. J-072. The sequence goes on from NZ_JAKSYK010000192.1 coordinate 87,190, forward strand.
CCGATGCGCTGCGCGCCCGCGTCGGCTGAGGATCCGTCACCGCCCGCGTGTTAGGACGCATGGCGGATGGGCGCAGCCTTCGCTATGACGCACGGGCTTTAGAGCGCTCGCCGCCGAAGTGGATACCGGTTCGGTGTCAGCGAGCGCGTCACATCAAGAACTTGGAGTCGTTCCCGAGCGCAATGCGATCGGGAACGGCTCTCGGAACGGGAGCGTCATGAAGGCCGGGGACGGGGCGACGGAGCGCGAGGGCGCGGATTTCGGCTTCGAGCGCGTGTCGCTCGACGAGAAGCAGGGGCGCGTCGACAGCGTCTTCCACTCGGTCGCCCGCCGCTACGACGTCATGAACGACCTGATGTCGGCGGGCCTGCACCGGGCCTGGAAGGCGCAGCTCGTCTCGATGCTGCGGCCGCCGCAGGGCCGGCCGTTCGCGCATCTCGACGTGGCCGGCGGCACCGGCGACGTGGCGTTCCGGGTGCTCGCTGCGGGCGGCCCGAAGACGCGGGTTACGGTGCTCGACATCAACGAATCGATGCTGCGCGTCGGCGCCGAGCGAGCCAAGGAGAAGGTCGAGGGCGCGGGCGACCGGATCGCCTTCGTGACCGGCAACGCCGAGAGCCTGCCCCTGCCGGACGCCGCCTTCGATGCCTACACGATCGCCTTCGGCATCCGGAACGTGCCGCGGATCGAGACCGCGCTCGCCGAGGCGCGCCGGGTGCTGAAGCCCGGCGGCCGGTTCCTGTGCCTCGAATTCTCCGCCGTCGACATCCCGCTGCTCGACAGGATTTACGACGCCTATTCCTTCCACGTGATCCCGCGGATCGGCGCTCGCGTCGCCGGGGATGCCGAATCCTACCGGTACCTCGTCGAATCGATCCGGAAATTCCCGACCCGGGGCGCGTTCAGCGGCATGATCGAGCGTGCCGGCTTCCGCCACGTCACCGACCGGCCGCTATCCGGCGGGATCGTGGCGATCCATTCCGGCTGGAAGGTCTCCTGATCTTGGCCGGTGCACGCGATCTCCCCCCCTCCCCCGCAGAGGGGGGCGGGAACGTCTCGGCGCGTCGATGATCGGCGCCGCGATCAACCTGTTCCGCGGCGCCCGGGTCGGCTTCGTCCTGGCGCGCGAGGGCGCGCTCGCCCTCGTCGATCCCTCCGAGCTCCCCGCGCATCTGCGCTTCGCCCTGAAGCTTGGGCGGACCCTGGAGCGGCGGGGACTGGGCGACGGCGCCGCCGGGCTGTCGGCCGCCCTGACGCGGCTCGGCCCCTCCTACGTGAAGTTCGGCCAGTTCCTGGCGACCCGGCCCGACATCGTCGGCATGCGGGCGGCCTTCGACCTGGAGCGGCTGCAGGACCGGGTGCCGCCGTTCCCGCAGGAGACCGCGCTGAAGGTGGTCGAGGCCGCGCTCGGCAAGCCGGTGCACACGCTGTTCGTGTCGTTCAGCGAGCCGATCGCCGCCGCCTCGATCGCGCAGGTCCACAAGGCGGTCGTGCAGGATGCCGACGGCACGCAGCGGGCGCTCGCCGTGAAGGTGATGCGGCCGGGCGTGCGCGAGCGGTTCATGCGCGACCTCGAAGTCATGCGCTTCATGGCCCGGGTGGTGCACGCCCTCTCGCCGCAGGCCGAGCGGCTGCGCCCGCGCGAGGTGGTCGAGATCCTCGCCCGCTCCGTGATGATGGAGATGGATTTCCGTCTGGAGGCGGCCGCCGCCTCGGAGATCGCGGAGAACACCAAGGGCGACCTCGATTTCCGCGTGCCCAAGCCCGAATGGGAACTCACCGCCCGGGAGGTGTTGTCCGCCGAGTGGATCGAGGGCGTGCGCCTGCACAGCGCGGCCGAACTCGCCGCCGCCGGCCACGACCCGCAGGCGATCGGGCGCACCGTGATCCAGAGCTTCTTGCGGCAAGCGATCCGCGACGGCTTCTTCCACGCCGACATGCACCAGGGGAACCTGCTGGTCGATGCCGAGGGGCGGCTCGTCGCCGTGGATTTCGGCATCATGGGGCGGCTCGGCCTGAACGAGCGCCGATTCCTCGCCGAAATCCTGCTCGGCTTCATCCTGCGCGACTACCGCCGGGTGGCGAAGGTGCATTTCGAGGCCGGCTACGTGCCGGCGCACCATTCGGTGGAGGATTTCGCGCAGGCGATCCGGGCGATCGGCGAGCCGATCCACCAGCGCCGGGCCGACGAGATCTCGATGTCCAAGGTGCTGACCCTGCTGTTCGACATCACCGCCCTGTTCGACATGAGCACGCGGACCGAGCTGGTGATGCTGCAGAAGACCATGGTGGTGGTCGAGGGCGTGGCCCGCTCGCTCGATCCGCGTCTCGACATGTGGACCACCGCCGAGCCGGTGGTGCGCAGCTGGATCACCAAGAATGCCGGCCCGCTCGGGCGTGCCCAGAGCGGCTTCGAGGCGCTGCGGGTGCTGTCCGACGTGGTCGGCGACATTCCCGACCTCGCGACCCGGCTCAAGCGCGTGCTGGTCCGCCTCGACGAGGCCGGGACGGGCGACGCGCGGCGTCTGGAGCACTTCGCCCGCAGCGAGGGCCGGCGCGCGATCTGGTCGACCCTGGCGCTCTGGGGCATCGCGGTCGGGGCGCTGGTGCTGGCGTTCCGGGGGATCTGACAGCCAGGATCGCCCGCGGCCCCCGGCCGGCATCGTCCCAAGAGCCGGCCTCCCCCGCTCGGGGATGATGCGCGGCGTCAGCCCACCTCCGCATGCCCCGGCATCAGCGCCCGCAGCTCCCGGGCGAGCTCGCTCAAGCCCGTCGTGCCCTTGGCGAGCACCCGGTCGGCCTGGCCGGCGAGGCGTCGGCGATCCTCGGCGGTGATGTCCTTGGCGGTGAGCACCACCACGGGGATGTCCCGCCAGTCCGGCCGGGCGCGCAAGGCCCGCAGGAAGCCGAACCCGTCCATCTCCGGCATCATCAGGTCGAGCAGGACCAGGCAGGGGCGCTCCGCCTCCAGGGTTTCCAGGGCGCGCAGGCCGTTCTCGGCCTCGACCACCGGAAAACCCTCGCGGCCGAGATAGGCGCAGAGATGGGCACGCACGTCCGCCTCGTCCTCGACCACCAGGATCGGACCGTCCGTGGTGACCGGCCGGAACCGGTCGATGACATGGCGCAGGCTGCCCCAGTCGATCGGCTTCTGGAGGTAGTCCGTGGCCCCGAGCGAGAAGGCGAGGTTCTGCTCGTCCAGCACCGTCACCATCACGATCGGCGTCGCGCCGACCTCGGGATCCGCCCGCAGGGCGCGCAGCACCGCCCAGCCGTCCATCTGCGGCATGGTCACGTCGAGGAGCACCGCCCGGGGGCGCAGGGACTTAGCCAGTTCCAGCCCCCGGCGGCCGTCCTCGGCCACCGCCACGGAAAAGCCCTCGCGCTCCAGGAAGCGGGCGAGGAGGTCCCGGGTCGCGGCATCGTCGTCGACCACCAGGATCGTCCTGCGATCGCCCGGGGTATCGCCGGGCGTCTGCGCGTGCTCGGCCTCCGGGCCCTGGAACTGCACTGGCAGCGTCAGCGTGAAGGTGGTCCCCTGCCCTTCCCGGCTCTCCACCACGATGGCGCCGCCGAGCATCTCCGAGAAGGCCCGGGTGATCGACAGGCCGAGCCCGGTGCCGCCGAAGCGCCGCGTCGTCGAGGCGTCGGCCTGGGTGAAGCGCTCGAACAGCCGCCCGACCTGCTCGTCGCTCATGCCGATGCCGGTATCCGCCACCGTGAAGCGCAGAGCCTCGGCGGTGCGGGTGACGCCCAGGGTGATCCGGCCGTTCTCGGTGAACTTCGCCGCGTTGCTCAGGAGGTTGATCAGGCACTGGCGCAGCTTGGTCACGTCGGTATGGGCCCGGCCGACATCCTCGGCCAGTTCCAGGGCCAGGGCGTTGCCCTTCTTGGCGATCAGGCCCTCGACAGTGGCGGCCACGTCGCGGACCACCTCGGCCACGTCGAAATCCTCCGCATAGATCTCGACCCGGTCGGCCTCGATCTTCGAAATATCGAGCACGTCGTTGATCAGGCCGAGGAGATGACGCGCATTGGACTCGATCTTCTTCATGTCGGCGATCAGGTCGGCTTCGCCGAGATCCTCCAGCTCCTCCTGGACCATCTCGGAATAGCCGATCACCGCCGAGAGCGGCGTGCGCAGCTCGTGGCTCATATTGGCCAGGAACTGGCTCTTGGCCTCGTTGGCGGCTTCCGCGGCGGCCCGAGCCGCTTCGATGGCCGCTTCCGCCTCCTTGCGCTCGGTGATGTCGGTGTGGGTGCCGACCCATTCGCGTAAGGTGCCGTCCGCTTCGAGGATCGGGACCGCCCGCACGCTCATGTGGCGGTAGGCGCCGGAGCGGGCGCGCAGCCGGTGCTCGGTGGCGTAGGGCGTCAGGGTCGACACCGCCCGGGACCAGTCGGCCTGGGTGTGGGCGCGGTCGTCCGGGTGGATCACGTCGAGGAAGCCGAGGCCGGCATAGGTGGCCTCGTCCTGGCCGGTGAAGCGGCTCCAGGCGGTCTGGCGCCGGTGCAGGCTCCCCTCCGGGTTGGCGGTCCAGACGATCGCCGCGCTGGCCTCGATCAGCGAGCGGAAGCGCTCCTCGCTGCGCCGGGTCCGCATCTCCGCGAGGTGGCGGATCGTGTCGTCGACCACGACCAGGCCGACACCCTCCACGTCCTGGCCGCTGTCGGGCGCTGTGCCCTCGCCGCGCAGGGGATAGAAACTCATCGAGAACTGGCGCACGCCGCCGGGGGCGGAGGGTGTCGGCACCCCCACCGGCACGTTCGGCGAGACCAGACCCGCTTCGAGGGCCGCGGCGAGCTTGGGTGCCAGCGCCTCGCGCAGGGTCGGGAGCATCGCCCAGATCGGGGCGCCGAGATCGGCCCCGAAGCCGCGCTCGCTCATGGTGGCGAGCGCCCGGTTCATGTGGCGGATCTTCAGGTCCCGATCGAGGAAGCCGAGGCCCACGGGGGCGTTGGCGAGCACGCCGTCGAGCAGGCGCGACATGCGCAGGGATTCCTGCCGCCGCACCAGGGCGAGGCGGGCGAGCAGCACGATCGCGCCGAGCGCCGCCGCACCGGAGAGCAGGAACAGGATCAGCCCGCGCCAGCGCTCCCGCACCTGCACGTCGGCGAGGTGCTGGGCCGTCATCGCCTGGCGGGCGGCGGCCTCCATGCGGATCGCGTCCATGAGACGCTTGCCCTCGCCGGTGCGCACGAGGTCGGTGGCCGCGTCGAAGCCCCGCTCCCGGCGCGCCGCGACCACCCGGGTGGCGAAGTCGCGCTTCTGCGCCACCAGCCCGGCGAGGGACGGGCCGCCGGCGCGCACCGGCTCCTGCGCGGTCGAGCCGAGGCCGGCAAGCTCGGTCTCGATCTTGCCGAGCGCGAGGGTGTAGGGCGTCAGGTAATCCTCGCTGCCGACCAGCACGAAGCCGCGCTCCCCGGTCTCCAGGTCCTTGACCTCGGAGAGCAGGCGCTCGACCCCCGCGATCGTGGCGTTGGCCTGCGCGGTGGCGGCCCGGTCGGCCTCCCCGGCGATGTAGTTGGCGGTGCCCGCCGCGAGCGCCACGACCAGCAGGACGAAGGCGGCCGGCGAGCCGAGGAGCGGTCCGAGCGGGCCGGCACCGCGCCAGTTCGGCCGCCGCAGGCGGAAGATCGAGCCGACTCCCGGGCGGTTCACGTCTCCACCAGCCCGGTGCTGGCACCTGAGGCTTCGGAATCGGCCCGTCCATGCGGCAGGGCGAGGTATTCCCGCGAGCGCATCTCGATCAGGCGGGAGACCGTCCGGTCGAACTCGAACGCTTCCCGGCCGGTCTCGGCCACGTAGAGATCCTGCGCCTCGGCGGCGGCCGAGGCCACCAGCTTCACGTGCCGGTCGTAGAGGGTGTCCACCAGGGTGATGAAGCGCTTGGCCTCGTTGCGCTCGGCCTCCCGCATTACCGGGATCCCGTCGAGGATCACCGTGTGGAAGGCCCGCGCCAGGGCCATGTAGTCCGAGGCGCCGAGCGGCTTGCGGCACAGGTCGTCGAAGCCGAAGCGGGCGACGCCGTTCGCCTCCTCCGGGATCGTGACGTCCCGTCCGTGGACCTGGATTGTGGCCGGGCGGCCCTTGGCCTTGCCGGTCAGCCCCTTGAACGCGGCGTCCAGGGCCGTCCGGGCGGCCTCGTCCGCCGGGACATGGTAGACGGCCGCGCCGCCGAGCTTCTCCAGACGGAAATCGGTGCGCGAATCGAGCCGCACGACCTCGACCTGCTCCTTCAACGTCGCGACGAACGGCAGGAACAGCGCCCGGTTCAGCCCGCCCTCGTAGAGCCGGTCGGGCTCGACGTTGGAGGTCGCCACCACGGTGACGCCGCGCCGGAACAGGTGGCCGAACAGGCGCCCGAGGATCATCGCGTCGGCGATGTCGGTCACCGTGAACTCGTCGAAGCACAGCAGGGTCGCCTCGTCGGCGAGCTGGTCCGCCACCGGGCCGATCGGATCGTCGCCCTTCACGGTGCCGGCTTTCAGTGCCTGCCGGTAGGCGTGGATGCGCTCATGCGCGTCCGCGAGGAAGCCGTGGAAATGGACCCGCCGCTTCGGCGCCGGCGCGGCGTCGTGGAACAGGTCCATCAGCATGGTCTTGCCGCGCCCGACAGAGCCCCAGATGTAGAGCCCCTTGGGCGCCTCGGCCTCGTCCTTGCGCCGGAACAACCAGCCGAGCGCGCTGGTCTTGCTGGCACGCTTGCGGCGCCCGAGGTCCTGGAGCAGCCGGTCGAGGGCGCGCACCAGCTGCGCCTGGGCGGGATCGCGCTCGATCGCGCCGGTGGCGACCAGGGCCTCGTAGCGCTCATGGACCGGGCCGGGCGACACGGCGCTGGCCCGCGCCTCCGCGGATGGCGCGTGTTGCTTCCCGGATTGCTCGCTCACGCCGCCGGTCCCCTGCAGCTCCGCATGGCGCCTGACCGGCACCCCCCGCGCCCGATCGACCGTTCCCGACCTGAGCCGCATCCCTGTGCCGCGCAAGCTGGGCCCGAATCAAGTCCAGCCCGGAACACGGTACGGCGAACCGTTCCATCCGGTCTGCGCATGGCAGCGTGTCCACGGTTGGCCTCAGTCATATTGCTGCATTGCACAACGGCCATGGGGATGCGAGATCAGCCCCGTCTTTCGGGAGGAACGTCCGGATCAATCGGCGCGACAACGCGCACAGACCGGAGACCCATCATGGCTGTTCGACACCTCGCCGTGTCGGCCCACACGGTCCGGCGCCTATGGCCGGCCGACCGCAATGCGGTGCTCGACTATTTCCTGCGCCTCGATTCCGAGGCGCGCGCGAATCGCTTCATGGGCAATGTCAGTGAAGCCGGCGTGCGGGCCTATGCCGCGCAGGCGCTCACCGCTCAGGGGGTGATGTACGGCGCCTTCGTGGACGGCGAACTGCGCGGCTTGGCCGAGTTGCGGCCCATGGGGCCGGGTGCCTCGCCCTACGGCCTCGGTCCGAGTGCCGAGGCGGCCTTCGCGGTCGAGCGCGCCTTCCGTCGGCAGGGCATCGGTGCCGACCTGTTCGCCCGGATCGCCCGCGCCGCCCGCCATCGCGGCGTCGCCGACCTCCACGTCCGCTGCCTGTCCGGCAACGGGCCGATGCTGCGGCTGGCAGCCAAGCAGGGCGCGGCCCTGCACCGAGCCGGCTCCGAGACCGAGGGCGCGCTCCACCTCGCCCGGCCGACGCCGTTCTCGCTGTGGTACGAGAGCATCGCGGAGGCGTTCGACTTCACCTTGGCGGTGAGTTTCCCGAACCGCGAGCGGGCCACGGCCTGACCGGTCTTACCCGGCGGCGGTATCGACCAGCGCGAAGGTCAGCAGGTCCACCGACGCCGCCCCGCCGCGCAGGAGCGCCCGGGAGGCGGCATTGCCGGTGGCGCCGGTGGTCATGACGTCGTCGATCAGCAGCACCCGCCGTCCGCGGATGCGGTGTGCCTGCGCCGCCGCCACCCGGAACGCCCCGCTCAGGTTCTCGGCCCGGGCTGCCCGGCTCAGGCCGACCTGGGAGCGGGTTGCCCGGACCCGGACCAGCACCGACGGCTCGAACGGCAGCCCGGCGCCCCTGGCGATCACCCGGCCCAGCAGGGCGGCCTGATTGAAGCGCCGGCGCCAGAGCCGCCAGCGATGCAACGGGACCGGAACGATGCACTCCGCCTCGGCGATCAGGGCCCGGCCGCTCGCCGCCATCATCCGACCCATCACGCCGGCCAAGTCGAGACGATCCTCGTACTTCAACCGGTGGACCAGACGACGGGCGACCTCATCGTAGAGGGCGACCGCCCGGGCGCGTCCGAAGACCGGCGGCTCGGCGATGGCGCGCGGCGAGAGCAGCGGCCCGACGCCGAGATCGACCGCGAACGGCGTCCCGAAGCGCTGGCACAGGGGCTCCTCGATTAGGCGCAGGCCGGTCCAGCAGGCCGGGCACAGGGCGCCGGGATCAGCCGTCGCACCGCCGCAGCCGGAGCAGGTCGGCGGGTAGATCAACGACACGACCCCGCGCGGCAAGCCGCGCAGGGCCGATGCGACGGCCTCGATCGCCGTCATGCGGTCGAAGGACCGGTTTTAGCGGGCCGAGACCGGGCGTGCGCCCTGCTGGTCGATCGCCTGGTCTCGCTGCCGGGCCTGGGAATTCGCCCGGTGGCGACCGATGGCGCAGCCGGCGGCGGCGCCGACCAGGCCGTGATGCCCGGCATAATGGCCGGCGATGCCGCCGACGATCGCGCCCTTGATGCAGCCCTTGGCCTCAGCGCCGCTCGCGACGGTGAGGGCGGCGAGGGCCATTGCGGCTCCGATGAGCGTACGCTTCATGACCTGAACTCCATGATCAATCTCGGCCTTGCGGCCGGTCGCAGCAGGAACGGCGGCGCTGCTGAGTCGTTCCATGAGGTTAGCGCGCCTCACGGCTCCGTGTGCAGCCGCGATCGATCCTGTTCACAGGCATGCGGACGGGATGCTGGCGGGACGCCGCCGCAAGCGCCATGTGCAGGCCCATGAACGCCCCGGCCGCCCTGTTCGACACCGCCCTCGCCCGCCATCGCCTCGCCCGGGCCGAGCGGATCGGCTACGCCGGTTTTCTGCTCGACCGGCTCGTCGAGGATCTGGATGATCGCTTGGGCGCGGTGCTGCGCGATTTCTCGACGGTGCTCGACCTCGCCACACCCGGCACGGGGGCGGGCACGGCGCTCGCATCTCGGTATCCGAAATCCCTGATCCTCCGCCTGGCGGCCCTGCCCGGATCCGGCGGCAGCCACATCGTCGGAGACCCGGAATTCCTGCCCCTGGCCGCCGGGAGCCTCGACCTCGCCGTCTCCCTGCTGACGCTGCACGCTGTCAACGATCTGCCCGGCACGCTGATTCAGCTGCGCCGGGCGCTGCGGCCGGACGGCCTGTTTCTCGGCTGCCTGCTCGGCGGCGCGACGCTCACCGAATTGCGCCAGAGCTTCGCCCAGGCCGAGAGCGAGATCGAGGGCGGGATCAGCCCGAGGGTGTCGCCGTTCGCGGCCGTGCGCGAGGCAGGCGCCCTGCTGCAGCGGGCGGGGTTCGCCCTGCCGGTGGCCGATACCGACACCCTGATGGTGCGCTACGCCGACCTGTTCGGGCTGATGCGCGACCTGCGGGCCATGGGCATGACCAACGTCCTCACCGAGCGTCGGCGCACGCCCCTGCGCCGGGCGACCCTGGTGCGTGCTGCGGAAGTCTATGCCGAGCGCTTTTCGGACTCCGACGGGCGCGTGCGGGCGACCTTCGAGGTGCTGTGGCTCTCAGGCTGGGTTCCGCATGAGAGCCAGCAGAAGCCGCTGCGGCCCGGGACCGCCAAATCCCGCTTGGCCGATGCCCTTGGAACCGTCGAACTGAAACCCGAGCCTGGAAGAACGCCATGAAACAGCCCGGACCAGACCATCCGATCACCCTCACGCCGGATCCGCGCCAGATCCGCGTGATCGTGGCTGGCGTGGCGGTGGCGGACACGCGCAACGCCGTGCGCCTGGAGGAGGCGAGCTACCCGCCGGTGTTCTACATCCCTCGGGCGGACATCCAGGCGGACTCCTTCGTGCCCTCCGCCAAGACCAGCCACTGCCCGTACAAGGGCGAGGCCCGGTATTTCGATCTCGTCGTCGAAGGCGTTCGGCGCGCCGATGCGGTGTGGAGCTACGAGGCGCCGTTCCCGGCCGTTTCGGCCATCAGGGACCACGTCGCGTTCTATCCCGATCGCGTCGATGCGATCGAGGTTTTGGAAGCCTCATAGGGCTCGCTCTCCGGCCCGCCGTTCCCGGCCGGACCGCGCGTATCATCGTCTCAACCGTCATTGCGAGCGCAGCGAAGCAACCCAGGGAACCGCACCATTCTGGGATCGCGCGCTGCCCTGGGTTGCTTCGCTGCGCTCGCAATGACGGGAATAGCCGAGCTAAATCCCTGATCCAACAAAGGGACCGATTTTCAGGCACGTCTTCCATGCACGCGTCGGAGAGGTAGAAAAGACTACGATCCGTATCTGGGCGCCAAATGACTTTAACGACAACATTTCAGAGCTTGTTTGACTGCACGATCGCCGTCGAAGGATGGTTCTGATCGACGGAGATCCTGATCTTTTCCCTCATCCTTCGAGGGCTCTGCTCCGCTACGCCACCGCAGGATGAGGTAGAGGATGGGAATGACCGGTCAAACAGGCGCTCAGTCGCGCAGCAACCCCCAGAACGCGTGCTTGCGGCCGTGATCCCGCCGCAGCCTCTCCCGGTAGGCGGCCGGTGGCGGGTCGATCGCACCCGCCGCCAGGCGGTCGGCGAGGCCGTCGAGTTCCAGCAGGTAGCGTGCACCGTGGGCATAGGCGGCGCTGCGGCCGGATTCGAGGATGCCGTCGAGCAGGCGACGATACAGGATCGTCGCGGCGAGCGGGTAATCCTGGACCAGGGCCTCGGCGGCCGGCGCCAGCACGGCGTAGTTCTCGCCCTGCCAAAGCTTTCGCTTCGCGGTGACCAGCCCCGCAGCCCGGGACAGGTCCGGCCAGCCCACCAGGAAGGCGAGCGCCCGGTGCGGATTGGTAAAAGACTCGGCGTGATTGAGCGCCTTTTGAAGCGCCTCCTCGTCCTCGAAATCGGGGAGCTTGGCGAGGTAGGCGCGCAGCATCGGGGCGTCGAGATCGCGCTCGAACAGCGCCCAGCGCAGGGCCTGCGCCTCCTCGCCCCGGTTGAGCGCGTCGAGGATCTCGATCTCAAGCGCCTGCCGCTCGCGCTCGGGCCCGCGCGGGTCGAAGCCGGCGATCAGGTCGGCGCGGGTCACGATGCGCAGGCCCGGCTCCTGCTCCCGCCGGATCCAGTCCAGGGCTTCCGCGGCCCGGCCGGTGGCGAGCAGGCGTTGCGCGACCGAACGGCGGTCCTCCCGGCCCGGCGCAATCTCGCGCTCCAGGGCGATGAAGGCGTCGGTGTCGTTGCGCCGGTCGGCGATCACTTGGCGGAGGCGCAGGATCTGACCGCGGGCGGCGACGCGGCGATGGGCGGCGTCACTCCGTGGAGTGCCGGCCTTCTCCATCCCAGCGGCTGCTTCCGCCAGCGCCGTTTCGATCTCCGACAACGCGTCCGGAGCGAGCGTCGGCACCATCTCGCCCAGCAGCGGTCCGAGGGGGCCGAACGGATCGGCCGTGAAGGGGGCGACGAGGCTGGTGGCGACCCGTGCGGCCTCGGCCGGCGTCAGACCGGCGGCAATCTCCACGAAGGCGTCGGTGGCGCGTTCATAGACGCCCTGCACCGCGCCGGTGCTGTCATCGACCCGGTTCAGTACGGCGTCGCCGCCGTCCAAGAAGCGCCGGAGCCGATCGAGGGCGGCGCCGGCATCCAGCGGGCGCAGCTCGTTGAGGATGACCGTCACGGTGGCGTCGAGATCGCCCGCGAAGGCCCGGCGCTTCTGCCAGTCGATGTAGCCCTGGGCGGATTCGAGGGCCGCCAGCCGCCGGTCGACCATCGCCGCGACGGCATCCGGGCCCTGCAGGGCCGCGAGCGCGGCGGTGACCAGCTTCTTGAAGGTGGGGTTGCGGGCGGTCTCGCCGAGGATCAGCCCGATGAGCCGATCCGGCCCCAGCTCCGACAGGGTCTCGGGCGACGGGGTCGTGCGGCGCGCGCCCTTGGGGCGCGCCGGCTTGGGGGTGGCGTCCGGCTTCGGACGGGCCTTGGTGCGCGCCTGGGTTGCGGCTTTTGTTGGCGCCACGGCAAGGCCGCTCCGGTCAGTCCACGACCTTGGCGCGGGGACGATCGCTGCCCTGCGCGGTCTCGTCGTGCCAGCTGCCGCTCTTGTCCTGGTAGCGGATGCCCTCGGTGGAGCCGGGGACCTGCTGCTCGGCGGCGGCGGCCTGAGCGGCCTGGAGGGCCTCTTCGCGGCTCGGGAAGGTCTCGGAGAAGACGTCGCCGACCTTGTAGGCGAAGCCGCCATCGTGCTCGACGATGCGATAGGTAACCTCGGACATTGCGACTCCTGTACGCGCTCGGATTGGTGGAACGCGAACCCGTCGCCCGCCGCCGGGTTCCAAGCCGGCCTCCGATCCGCCGGAAAGTCGGGCTAGCGGGACCGGATGACGACGCTGCTTCGCCCGATCCTGGCCCTCGGCCTCCTCGTCGCTTCGACGCATGTCCATGCCGAGGAGGGCTTTTTCGATTCTCTCTTCGGCGGCTCTTCGCGGTCTGCGCCGCCGAACCCGTTCGCTTCGAATTATCCCTCGGCCCCGCCGACCCCCGACGACATCCGCGCCGAGCGTCAGCGCCGCCCGGTGCGAACGGAGCGCGAGCGCGGCCGGGGGCCGGTGCCGCCGGGCCGGATCCCGGAAGAGTGAAGCGGCAATCGATTCGGGTTTCATGGTGCGGACGGCGGGACTCGAACCCGCACGGCCTTGCGGCCGCAAGATTTTAAGTCTCGTGCGTCTACCGGTTCCGCCACGTCCGCATGGGTCCCTCGGTAGCGGCGCCGGCGCGCGTGATCAAGCGGGGGGCGTCCAGCCGTAGAGCCAGGCGTAACGGTCGCGCATGCCGTCCGGGCCGAGGCGGGCCATCACGGTGTTGCGGGCAAAGCCCAGGAGACGGCCGGCGTGGTAGGTGCGGCCGTTGGAGCGGGCCGCCCATTGCACCCGGCGCACCCGGGCGGTCCGGTCGGTTGAATAGGCGGCGAGCGCCGCGGGAACGTCGGCGTTGTCCGCCAGGGCGCGGCTCAGCACGGCGGCATCCTCGATCGCCAGGGCGGCCCCTTGTGCGAGGTAGGGCAGGACCGGGTGCGCCGCGTCGCCGAGCAGCGCTACCCGGCCAGCGGCCAGGGGACGGGCCACGGCCCGGTCGGCCAGCGACCAGACCAGCCAGGAATCGGGCAGGCTCAGCAGATCGCGCAGCGGCCCGGCGCAGCCGCGCAGATGCGCGCGCAGCACTGCTGGCTCGCCGAGGCGACCCCAATCCTCGTCGCCCACCGCCTCGGGCACCACCGCCACGACGTTGAGGAAGCGGCCGCCCCGCACCGGGTAATGCACGACGTGCCGGCCCCGGCCGAGCCACAGGCCGGTGGCCGGACCTTGCAGCGCCTCCGGCACCGCCTCGCTGGGGATCAGGGCGCGCCAGGCCGCCGCCCGGCCCGGTCGCAGCGGCGCCGCGTCGAGATGGGCGCGCAGGCGCGAGCGCAACCCGTCGGCGCCGATCACGAGGTCGAACGGCAGCGCCTGGGCGCCGCCGCTGCTTTCGGCGGTGAGGACGGCGCCGGAATCGGTCTCGGCCAGGCCGGTGATGTCGCGGCCCATCATCAGGCGGATCGCCGGGCGGCTGCGCAGGGCATCGAGCAGCAGGGTTTGCAGGTCGGCCCGGTGGATCACGTAATAGGGCGCGCCGAAGCGCTCCTGGGCCGCCACGCCCAGCGCCACGCCGCCGATCCGGCGGCCGCTCTCTAGGGCACGCACCTCCACCCCCGGCGGCTCGCTCGCCGCCCGGCGCAGGGCCGCCGAGAGGCCGAGATCGGCCAGCACCCGGCTCGCGTTCGGGGAGATCTGGATCCCGGCCCCGACCTCGCTGAAGCCGGTGCGGCGCTCGATCACCGTGACGGCGTGCCCGGCATCCGACAGGGCCAGGGCCGCGGTCAGACCACCGATCCCGGCCCCGACGATCCCGATTTCCAGGGGCGTTCGACTGTCTGAGGGCAAGGGAGGGGGCGCTACTCCGCGGCGACGGCGGCGGCGTCGTGCCAGACGCAGGCCTGCGGATCGGCCTCGTCGGCCTTCAGGCCGGCGCGGTAGCGATAGAGTGTCGAGCAGTACTGGCAGATGATCTCGGTGTCGGCGCCCATGTCGAGGAACACGTGCGGGTGGTCGAACGGCGGCAGCGCGCCGATGCACATGAATTCCTTCACCCCGACCGCGATCACCGGCACGCCCGGCTCGTTGTGGAAGTGCGGTACCGCCTTGCCTGCCATACGGCCCTCGCCTGCCCCGCACCCGTCCGCACGGGCGAATCTGCCCGGGCGCTCCGGGGCGCCTCGCGGCCGCTTATGCCGCCAGCCCCGCGGCCCGCGCAAGCCTCCAACGCCGCGCACCCGTGCACCGTCCGGCGCGGGCGGCTTGGCCTGCCGCGCCGGGCACCGTACATAGGGTCGGCACCCGATTTACGACGCCGCAAAAAGTCACGACGATGCAACAGGAACAGGCCACCGCGCAGGGCACGCGCCGCGCGCCGGAGCCGCCGATCCACGGGCCGGAAGGATTCGAGGGCATGCGTCGGGCCGGGCGTCTGACCGCCGAGGCCCTGGACGTCCTGATGGAGGCGACGCAGCCCGGCGTCACCACCGAGGAGCTCGACAAGCTCGCCTACGAATTCGCCATGGATCACGGCGCCTATCCGGCCTCGCTGCTGTATCGCGGCTATCCGAAGTCGATCTGCACCTCCATCAACCACGTGGTCTGCCACGGCATCCCGAACGACAAGCCCCTGCGCGAGGGCGACATCGTCAACCTCGATTGCTGCCTGATCCTCGACGGCTGGCACGGCGATTCGAGCCGGATGGCCTATGTCGGCGAGGTGCCCCGCAAGGCGCAGCGCCTGTGCGAGATCACCTACGAGGCGCTGATGCGCGGCGTCGCGGCGGTGAAGCCCGGCGGCTCGACCAACGATATCGGCCGCGCAATCCAGACCTTTGCCGAGAGCGAGCGCTGCTCGGTGGTGCGCGACTTCTGCGGCCACGGCCTCGGGCGGATCTACCACGACGCGCCGACCATCCTGCACTACGTCGAGGCGAGCTACGACGTGCCGTTGAAGCCCGGCCAGTTCTTCACCATCGAGCCGATGATCAATCTCGGCCGCCCGGCCGTGAAGGTGCTGGGCGACGGCTGGACCGCGGTGACCCGCGACCGTTCGCTCTCGGCCCAGTTCGAGCACACGGTGGCGGTGACCGAGACCGGCGTCGAGATCTTCACGATCTCGCCCAAGGGGCTGCACCAGCCCATCAATCCGGCGGCCTGACCGGCCGTGGCTCCGGAGGACGGCAGCGCGGCGGGGCTGTTCGCCGAGAGCGCCGTGCCCGCCGCCAAGGAGCCGCCGCATTATCACGGCCATCGCGACCGCCTGCGGGAGAAATTCGCGGCGGTCGGCGACGCCCTGGCCGATTACGAGCTGCTGGAGCTGGTCCTGTTCCGGGCGATTCCCCGGCGGGACGTGAAGCCGCTCGCCAAGGCGCTGGTTGCCCGATTCGGAAGCTTCGCCGAGGTACTGAGCGCCGAGCCGGCCCGGCTGATGGAGGTCGAGGGCGTGAGCGCCGGGGTCGCCGCCGACCTCAAGGTGATCGAGGCCGCGGGCCGGCGGCTCGCCCGAGGCGCCCTCCGCGAGCGCGACCTGCTCAATTCCTGGAGTGCGCTCCAGGATTATCTGCGCACCACCATGGCGTTCGCGCCGCGCGAGGAATTCCGCATCCTGTTCCTCGACAAGCGCAATCACCTCATCGCCGACGAGGTGCAGGGGCGTGGGACCGTCGACCACACGCCGGTCTATCCACGGGAGGTCGCTCGCCGGGCGCTGGAACTCTCGGCCACCGCGATCATCCTCGCCCACAACCATCCCTCGGGCGACCCGGCCCCGTCCGCGGCCGACGTGGCGATGACCCGCGAGATCGTCTCGGTCCTGGCACCCCTTAAAATTGTGGTGCACGACCATGTCATCCTCGGTCGAAACGGACATGCCAGCTTGAAAGGCCTCAAGCTGTTCTGATCTTCCTGCCGTCTTGAGCGTTGTCGACCGCACGTATAGCCCTGCTGGGGGTGGCGCGTCTCTTGCCTGAAGAGCAGGAGCGTTAGGGAGAAGCGGAATGGCGTTGACGGCCTTCGACGAGATGAACGGACTCGGCAACGGCGCCGCCAATCCGGCCGCCGTCCGCGATGCCTACGGCAAGCTGAAGACCTGGCTCGAGACCACCCCGCCCGAGCATTTCAACACCCGCCGGAGCCAGGCCGAGCTGCTGTTCCGCCGGATCGGCATCACCTTCGCGGTCTACGGTGACAACGAATCGACCGAGCGGCTGATCCCGTTCGACATCATCCCGCGGGTGATCACCAAGCCGGAATGGGATTTCCTGGAACGCGGCCTCAAGCAGCGGGTGACCGCGATCAACCTGTTCCTGAAGGACGTCTACGGCGCCCAGGAATGCATCAAGGCCGGCATCATCCCGGCCGATCTCGTCTACCGGAACGCCCATTACCGCATGGAGATGCGCTCGTTCCGAGTGCCGCACGACCTCTACGTGCACGTGGCCGGGATCGACATCGTCCGCACCGGCGAGAAGGACTTCTTCGTCCTCGAGGACAACGCCCGGATCCCGTCCGGGGTCTCCTACATGCTGGAGAACCGGGAGGTGATGCTGCGCCTGTTCCCGGACCTGTTCTCCAAGCACCGGGTCGCCCCGGTGGAGAACTACCCGGACGCCCTGCTCGCGACCCTGCGCAGCCTCGCGCCAAGCTCGGCCACGCGCGATCCCACGGTGGTCCTGCTGACCCCCGGCCGCTACAACTCGGCCTTCTACGAGCACTCGTTCCTGGCCGACAAGCTCGGCGTCGAACTGGTGGAGGCGTCCGACCTCTTCACCAAGGACGACGTGGTCTACATGCGCACCACCGAAGGGCCGCGCCGGGTCGACGTGATCTACCGCCGCCTCGACGACGATTTTCTGGATCCCCTCGTGTTCCGACCGGATTCGGTGCTCGGTGTGCCGGGCCTGATGAATGCCTACGAGCGCGGCTCCGTGACCTTGGCCAACGCCGTCGGCACCGGCATCTCGGACGACAAGGCCGTCTACAGCTACATGCCGGAGATCGTGAAATTCTTCACCGGCGAGGAGCCGATCCTGCACAACGTGCCGACCTATCGCTGCCGCGAGAAGGAGTCGTTCGCCTACGTGATGGACAACCTGTCCGAGCTGGTGGTGAAGGAGGTCAACGGCTCGGGCGGCTACGGCATGCTGGTCGGGCCGCATGCGAGCAAGCGCGAGATCGACGATTTCGCCAAGAAGCTCAAGCACGCCCCGGACGGCTTTATCGCCCAGCCGACCCTGTCGCTCTCGACCTGCCCGACCTTCGTGGCCTCCGGGGTCGCCCCGCGCCACGTCGATCTGCGGCCGTTCGTGCTCAACGGAGCCGATCAGATCCGCATCGTGCCCGGGGGGCTGACCCGCGTCGCGCTGAAGGAAGGGTCTTTAGTGGTCAATTCCAGCCAGGGCGGTGGTACGAAGGATACCTGGGTGCTCGACGCTTAAGGGGTCATCGCCCCACACATCCAGACGCGCCGCCTGCCGCCGAGCCGATCCGAGTCGCAAGAAATGCTCTCCAGGACTGCCGACAACCTCTTCTGGCTCTCGCGCTACGTCGAGCGCGCCGACTTCGTCGCGCGCATCCTCGACGCGGCGCACCGGCTGGCCTCGCTGCCCACCAGCTACGGCGGCGGCGAGACCAACGAGTGGGAATCCGCCCTCGCCTCGGCGGGCGACCCGGAGCTGTTCAAGCCGCATTACAGCGCGGTCAACGCCGACACGGTCTGCGACTTCCTGGCGTTCAGCCCGCATAACCCGTCCTCGATCCGCTCCTGCATCGAGTCGGCCCGGGAGAATGCCCGTTCGGTCCGCACGGCGCTCACCACCGAGATGTGGGACGCGATCAACGGCGCGTGGCTGGAACTGCGCAACTACGCCGGCAAGGAGCTCAGCCGCGACGAGTTCAGCCGCTTCCTCGACTGGGTGAAGACCGTCTCGCTGACCTTCGACGGCTCGGCCTTCCGGACCATGCTGCGCAACGACGCGTTCTGGTTCACCCGCCTCGGAACGGCGATCGAGCGCGCCGACAACACCGCCCGCATCCTCGACGTGAAGTACCAGATCCTGCTGCCGCAGAACGAGACGGTGGGGGGCAGCCTCGACTACTTCCAGTGGACCACGATCCTGCGCGAAGTCTCCGCCTTCAACGCCTATCACTGGGTCTATCGCGAGAGCGTCAAGCCGCTGCTGGTGGCCGACCTCCTGATGCTGAACAAGCAGATGCCGCGCTCCTTCGCCAATTGCTACGGCGTGATCGTCGAGTATCTCGACCTGATCGCCGATGCCTACGGACGGCGCGGGCCGAGCCAGCGCCTAGCCGGGAACATGCTGGCCAAGCTCGACAGCGAGGATATCGATCGGGTGTTCAATTCGGGGCTCCACGAGTTCGTCGAGGCGTTCATTGCGGAGAACAACAGGGTGGGCGAAGCCATCGCCAAGCAGTATCTGGTCGGCTGAACAGGACGGACAGGCCCGGCGCATGCGCATCCGCGTGGTCCACGAGACCATCTACACCTACGAGCAGCCGGCCCGCGGGCTCGTGCAGGTCATGCGCCTGACGCCGCGGGACCATGACGGGCAATATGTCCGCACCTGGCGGATCGACACCTCCATCGACGGGCGGCTCACCGCCCGCGAGGACGGGTTCGGCAACATCGTCCACTGGTTCACGCCGGACGCGCCGGCGGACGCCCTGACCATCCGGGTCACCGGCTCGGTCGATACCGAGGACACCCACGGGGTGGTTCGCGGCACGGTCGAGCGTTTGCCGGACGCGTTCTACCTGCGGGACACGGATCTCTGCGCGACCAGCGCGGACCTGCAGATCTTCGCTGAGCGGGTCGCCACTGACGGCGATGGCACGCCGCTCGCCGTGCTGCACCGCTTGCGCGGGGCGGTGCCGGAGGCAGTGGCCTACGAGGCCGGGCCGGCCGCCAACGCCGTCCCCGCCGGAAAAGCCTTCACCGCCGGCAAGGGCGTCTGCCAGGATCTGACCCACGTCTTCATCGCCGCCGCCCGCCATCTCGGCATCCCGGCCCGCTACGTCGCCGGCTACCGCGCCCGCGACGACGGCGAGGCCGATGTCGAGGCCCCGCATGGCTGGGCCGAGGCCCTGGTGCCGGATCTCGGCTGGGTGGCGTTCGACCCGTGCTACGAGAACGCGCCGTCGGACGGATACATCCGCGTCGCCTCGGGGCTCGACTACCTGGGCGCAGCGCCGATTCGTGGCAGCCGCACCGGCGGCGGCACCGAGACACTGGACGTCAAGCTCCGCGTCGAGCAAGGCAGGGGCGCCGCTCAATCCTGATTCCCAAGAAGACGGTCTTCGGCACCAGCCGGAGGCCACCCGCGAGAGCCCGAAAGCCATGACCTACTGCGTCGGTGTCCTCGTCGAGGAGGGGCTCGTGATGGTCGCCGACACCCGCACCAATGCGGGGCTCGACGACATCTCGACCTACCGCAAGCTCCACCACTTCAACGTGCCGGGCGAGCGGGTGATGATGCTGGCCTCGGCCGGCAACCTGTCGATCACGCAATCGGTCCTGAGCCTGCTGCAGGAAGGCGTCCCCGGCGAGGAGGGCGAACTGCCCCAGAAGCTGATCGAGGCGCCGACGATGTTCCAGGCGGCGCAGCTCATCGGCCGTGCCATCCGGCGGGTCCGGGAGATCGAGAAGGACGGGTTCGAGGCGGCCAGCATCCGGTTCTCGATCTCGCTGCTGTTCGGCGGCCAGATCGCCGGCGAGGACATGCGGCTGTTCCTGATCTACTCGGCCGGCAACTTCATCGAGTGCAGCACCGACGCGCCGTTCCTCCAGATCGGCGAGCACAAATACGGCAAGCCGATCCTCGACCGGGCGGTGAAGTTCGAGAGCGACCTCTACGACGCCCTGAAGGTAAGCCTGGTCTCGATGGATTCGACCATGCGCTCGAATCTCGGCGTCGGCCTGCCGATCGACATCGCCGTGGCCCGCCGGGGCGCCCTCGACCTCGAAGTGAACCACCGGATCGAGGCCGGCGAGGGCTACTTTCATGATCTACGCGAGCGCTGGTCGGCCGCACTCCGGGCCGCGCACCGGGCGATCCCGCGCCCGCCCTACGGGCCGGCGGCGAAGCAGGGTTAAATCGCCGGCTCCGGCTCCTTCCCGGCCTCGACCATCGAGCGCGTGTAATCCGCCCAGAGCGCCGCGTAGAGCGGCACCGTTCGGAGAAGGTCCTCGTGCCGGCCGTCGCCGAGCAGGCGGCCGCCGTCGAGGACCAGGATCCGGTCGGCCTGGCGGGCCGCCGCGAGGTGATGGGTCACGAGGATCAGCAGCCGCTCGCGGCCCCAGGCGGTGAGGTTCCGCTCCAGCGCCAGGGCGGCTTCCGGATCGAGGAAGGCGGTCGGCTCGTCGAGCAGCGCCACCGGCGGGTTGCGGATCACCGCCCGGGCGATGGACAGGCGCTGGCGCTGACCACCCGACAGGGTCCGGCCGCCCTCCCCGAGCGGCGTTTCGAGCCCCTCGGGCAGGTTCTCCACCAGTGCCCGCACCCCCGCGAAGTCCAGCGCGGCGTCGAGGGCCGCTGCGTCCGGCCGCCGCGCGGCGAGGTTCTCGCGCACGCTTCCCGAGAACAGCACCGTATCCTGGTCCACGGTGCCGATTCGGCCCCGCAGCCAGCGGGGATCGTAGTCCCGCAGGTCGGCGCCGCCCAGCTCGACCCGGCCGGTATAGTCGCGCTGCAGGCCGAGCAAGATGCGCAGCAGGGTCGACTTGCCCGAGCCGTTGCGTCCGACGATGGCGACGATCCCGCGCTCCGGCAGTGTGACGCTCAGCTCCTGCAGGGCCGGCTGCGCAGCGCCCGGATAGGTCAGTGAGACCCGATCGAGCCGGATGCCGCCGGGGCCGATCCGGCGCACGGGTGGATGGCGGTTCGCCCGCTCGCGCGGCAAGTCGAGGAAGCCGCCGATCGCCCCGAGCGCGACGTTCACCTCCTGGGACATGCGCAGGATGTCAGCGCTGCTCAGGAGCGGGCCGGTGATTCGGGCCGAGACCACTTGGATCGCCAGGAACTCACCGACCGTCAGGTGTCCGCCATAGATGCGCCAGCAGCCGACGCCGATCACGAGCAGCGTCATGGCCCGGGAGACCGCCTGCGACCGGAGCCCGTAGCGCCGCTGCAGGTCCATCACGGCTCTCAGCTCGGTGAGCGTCGTGTCCGTGACCGTATTCCAGCGTCGCATGCGCCCGGCTTCGAGGGCGAGCGCCTTCACCGTGGGGAGGCCATGCACGCTCTCCGCCAGGGTGCCGTCGCGGACGCCCAGAGCTGTGTAGAAGGCTTTTGCGGACTTCCAGATGCCGCTGATCTGATTGCTCGCAACCACGATGATGACGGGCGCCGCGAGGACGAGCACGGTTCCGACGACCACGTCGTAGTGGAAGACGAGGCCGAACGCGACGAGCGCGCCGCCGGCATCGATCACGGTGTTCGGCACCTGATGCAGGACGAAGTCCCGGATCTTCGTGATCTGCTGGAAGTGGTTCAGGATGTCACCGGACTTGAAGCCGGCGCCGTCGATCCGCACCCGCAGCAGATGCGCGAAGACCCGGCGTGACATCCGGCGGTCGAGGAAGACCGCGAGCGCGATGATCAGGCGACCGCGGAATGCGGTCAGCAAAACCTCCGCGCCGATCGACAGGATCGCGAGGACCGCCAATCCGAGCAGCGGCAGGTCCGCCTGTCCGGCCACGATCGCGTCGACGATCCGCTGGGTCGCCACCGGAAAGACGAGCCCGACCCCGTATCCGGCCGCGATGGCGAGCAGCAGCCGGGTGACCTGTCCCCGGCGCAACGCGAGGGCGCGGCCGAGCCAGCGCCAGCCAAAGGACGATCGGTCTGCCTGCAAAGCCATCCCCCGAATCGGGCGCGGATTGAGGCATACATTCTTGGTGCTGACGACCCGTCCCCTGGCGAATGAAAGACCCTCCTCTCGGATGCTCGGGAGCTGCCGGGGTGCCGGAGCGCCGACCCTGTCATCCCGGCGTCGCGCAGCGGAGCCCGGGATCCAGAATCGCAGGTGGACCAGGCTCTTGCACCGTCGCCGGCTCTGGATTGCCGCCTCCGGCGGCCCTTTCGGTGCCCTAGACGCGCGGGACGATGACGCGCACGCGGAAGCGGGTGCGTCACGTCTTGCACGTGGCGTTGTGCTGACATCATGGGTGCGGGGCTCATCCAGCGGTGTCACCGACGTGACGCATGGCTCTGCCATGGGGCGGATCTTCCTCGCTGGATCCTGCCACGATGCGTTCGCCCTGCTTTTCGGCCCTGCTCGTCTCGACCTGCCTCAGTCTCGTCACGGGCGCATCCGCCGAGACCCTTTATCCAGCCACCTTGGCGGGCCATGTCGTCCTGCCAGCCCTGAGCTTCGTTGCGCCGCCTGCCGATGTGCCGGCGGACCTGAAGGTGACCGGCAAATTTACCACCGGCCGGCGGGTCGATCAGCCCGGCACCGTCGAGATCCTGGATGACGGCCGGCCCACCGGCGTGAAGCTGCCCCTGGCGGGCGTCCCGCTCCAGGGCCATTCCGGCATCAAGCGGATGCCGGACGGCACGTTCTGGGTCATCACCGACAATGGCTTCGGCGCGAAGGCGAATTCGCCGGACGCCATGCTGTACCTCAACCATTACCGCATGAACTGGAGGGCCGGCACGGTGGAGCGGCTGGGCACCGTGTTCCTGCGCGATCCCGACAAGCGCGTGCCGTTCCGGATCGCCAACGAGGCGACCACGACCCGCTACCTGACCGGGTCCGACTTCGACACCGAGAGCTTTCAGTTCGTCGGCGACAAGATCTGGATCGGCGACGAGTTCGGCCCCTACCTGATCCGCGCCGACAAGACCGGCCGGGTCGAGGCGGTGTTCGAGACGCAGCTCGACGGAAAGGTGCTGCGCTCGCCCGACCATGTCGCGGTGACGACGCCCGGCGTCCCGGGCGGCACCGTGGCCTTCGAGATCCGCCGCTCGAAGGGTTTCGAGGGCATGGCCGCCTCGCCGGACGGCAAATTCCTCTATCCGCTCCTCGAAGGGCCGGTCTGGGACGCCGACAAGAAGGCGTTCGAGCAGGATTCCGACGGCCGCCCCTTCCTGCGCATCCTCGAATTCGACGTCGCCGGCGCGCGCTGGACCGGGCGCTCCTGGAGATACGTGCTGGAGGCCAACGGCAACGCCATCGGCGACTTCAACCTGATCGACGCGACCCACGGCCTCATCATCGAGCGCGACGACAACGAGGGCACCACCGACCGCGCCTGCCCGGCCGGGGAGAAGCGCCCGGATTGCTTCGCGACGCCGGCCAAGTTCAAGCGCGTGTTCAAGATCGAGATGAACGAGGGGAATGTCGGCAGCCCGGTGCGCAAGATCGGCGCGATCGACCTGCTGCACATCGCCGATCCGCAGCATCTCGCCCGCAAGCCGCTGACCGACGGCGCCCTCGCCTTCCCGTTCTTCACCATCGAGAACGTCGACCGGGTCGATGCTACGCACATCATCATCGGCAACGACAACAACCTGCCCTACTCGGCGAGCCGCGACCCGGCGAAGGCGGACGACAACGAGTTCGTGCTGCTCGATGTCGGGGAATTCCTGGCGGCCCAGTAGCAGCGGGTCACCCGGCCCACGCGGCCAGGAAGGCGCGGGCTACGGCGGCCGGATCGGCGGCGCGCATCAGCCCGCCCATCACGGCGGCGCCAGCTGCGCCCGCGTCCCGACACGCGGGAATGCGGTCGACCGTGATACCGCCCAAGGCGACCACCGGCAGGCCGGTGCGCCGGGAAGCGGCGATGCCCTCCGGGCCGAGGGCCGGGCCGTAGCCGGGCTTGCTGGCGGTGGGGTAGATCGGGCTCAACGTGACATAGTCGGCGCCGGCCGCGGCAGCGATCTCCGCCTCGGCGGGCGTGTGGACCGAGACACCGATCAGCGCGCCGGGTCCCAGAACCTCGCGCGCCGCTGCGATCGCCTCCGGCCCGCTTCCGCCGCCGAGATGCACGCCGTCGGCGCCGAGCGCGCGGGCCAGCGCGACATCGCCGCCGACCGTCAGGAACGCGCCGGCGGCGCGCGTCCGGGCGGCGACATCCGTGCCGAGCTGCCGCCGTGCTTCCGGATCCAGATCACGGTCGCGGAACCAGACCCAGCGGGCGCCGCCGTCGAGAACCGCCTGCACGGTGTCGGCCAGGGGACGGGACTGCCCGTGCCGGTCCGTCACCGCGAGCAGGCGGGACGGCAGCGGTCTCACGAACCGACGAGGCCGAGCTGTGGGCTCGACGGGTCGGCCCGGCCGCGGCGCGGGATCCGGCCGGCGCAATACGCGTCGCGGCCCGCCTCGACGGCCCGGCCCATGGCGCGGGCCATCCGCACCGGGTCGTCGGCCTTGGCGATGGCGGTGTTGATCAGGCAAGCGGCCGCGCCCAGCTCCATGGCGATGACCGCGTCGGAGGCCGTGCCGATGCCGGCATCGACGATCACCGGCACGCCGGCCCGGCGGCAGATCAGCTCGATATTGGCCGGGTTGGCCACGCCCATGCCGGAGCCGATCAGCGAGCCCATCGGCATGATCGCGGCGCAGCCGAGATCCTCCAGGCGCTGGCAGACCACCGGATCGTCGTTGCAATAGGGCAGGACCACGAAGCCCGAATCCACGAGGTGGCGGCAGGCCTCGATCAGCTCGGCCACATCCGGGTAGAGGGTCTCGCGGTCACCGATCACCTCGACCTTGATCCAGGTGGTGTCGAGCGCCTCGCGGGCGAGCTCCGCGGTCATGATCGCGTCGCGGGCGGTCTCGCAGCCGGCGGTGTTGGGCAGGAACCGCTTTCCCTTGAGGATGCGCACGGTGTCGGAGCCGTGGCCCTGAAGCGAGACCCGGCGGATCGAGGCGGTGACCACCTCGGCCCCGGAGACCGCGACGGCGTCGCGCATGATCGCCTGGGTCGGGTAGCCGGCGGTGCCGATGAACAGCCGCGAGGACAGCTCAACCCCGGCGACGGTGAAGCGGTCCGCGTCGGCCTCGGGGCGCAGCGGCGTGACGATCTGGTCCATGGTCAACCTCCCTGCATGGCGCGGACGATCTCGACGCGATCGCCCTCGGCGACGGGCGTCTCGTCCCAGTCCCGGCGGCGCAGCACGCGGCCGTTCAGCGCGATGGCGACGCCCTGCGGGCTCTCGATGCCGGTCTCCTCGGCCTCGACCCGGAACAGGGCCGCGATGGTCTCGACCGCGTGCTCGCGCGGCTCGCCGTTCACCAGAAGCTTCATGCCGAGGCCCTCCGGGGTTCGGGTTGGGCGAAGCGCGCCCGGGTGAACGGTCTGGCGATCTCGGGGAGCGCGCCATCCGTCACCAGCGCGGCGACCGCGTCGGCGGTGACCGGGGCGAGCAGGTAGCCGTTGCGGTGATGGCCGGTGGCGGCGACGAGGCCCGGCGCCAGGGTGTCGATGATCGGTGCATCGTCGTCCGAGGTCGGGCGGTAGCCGCTCCACACGGCCTCGACCTCCATCTCCTCGATGCCGGGCAGCACCCGGCGGGCGCCCTCCAGCAGCGCGTAGAGGCCGCCGGCGGTGACGCCGGGGCGGAAGCCGCAATCCTCGACGGTGGCGCCAACGATCAGCTGGCCGTCGCTCTTCGGCGCCATGTGGACCTGCTCGGTCCAGATCATCCGGCCGAGGGTGCCGGTGCGGGCGGTGGTGCGCAAAGCCAGAGACTGGCCCTTGAGCGGGCGCACCGGCAGGGCGAGGGCTTCGGGCAGCAGCCCGCCCTCCCCGCTCCAGGCGCCGGAGGCCAGCACGACGGTGCCGGCCGTGACGCCCTGATCGCCGACGCGGATGCCGGTGACGGCCCCGCCGGACCAGTCGAGCCCGGTCACCGCACTATGCTCCACCAGGGTCACGCCGGCGCGCCGGCAAGCCTCGGCCAGCGCCGCCATGACGAGGCGGGGATCGACCTGGTGATCCAGCGGGCAATGGACGCCCGCGGTGACGGAGGGGCGTAAGCCCGGCTCCAGGCGCCGCACCTCGGTGCCCGACAGCCACGCGGCGTCGAGGCCCGAACGGCGTTGCAGGTCGTAGCGGAAGCGCAGGCGCTCGACCTCGTCGCGGCCGATGGCGACCACCACGGTCCCATCGGGCCGGTAATCGATTGGCAGGCCGCTCTCGGCTTCGAGCGCATCGCGAAAGCCCGGCCAGAGCCGCAGGGATTCGAGGGCGAGCGGCAGGAGCGGGTCCGAGCCGGGCTCGTGCTCGGCGGCCGGGGCGAGCATGCCGGTGGCGGCGAGGCTCGCGCCCGCGCCGATCGTGTCGCGCTCGACGACGACCACCGAGCGGCCCGCCCGGGCCAGACGCCACGCGATCGACAGTCCGATCAACCCGCCGCCGACGATGGCGACATCCGCCCGCGCGGGCATCGAAGCCGGCGCGGCGAGACCGGCCGGGATGCGGCGGCGTCCGATCGGTGAAACGGGGCGGTCAAAGGCCAAGATCATCTCCGCGGGATTCCGTCGCGAAGATCGGGCCGTCTGCTTCGGTGAGAAGCTGTGGCCTGCCTTTCGGGCAGCCGCGGTCCAATCCCTACGCCGGTATGAGCCGGATCAGGTTCAAAGGATTTCCGCGCCGCAGGTCCGTGAGGACGTGCCAGCGGTTTCTCAGCCCCTTGCCGGGGATCTCCCTGGAACAGGCATAGATCTGGTCGCGCGGAGAGCGCCGGTCAACCCCGGGGCTAGCCGGTCGGGCCTGCGGGGAGAACAATCGGCAGGTCGCAGTCAGCGTCCGAAGACGAAACCGGTTGCGATGGGCCGATCAGCTCGGCGTCCGCGGCCGCAAAAATTTCGGCCGGAACACCGCCATGGGCTCGCGGAACCCGTCGAGGACATGCTCGCCCAGTGGGATCGGATCGCCCCAGAGGAAATCCACGAACGGCTTCGACATCAGCAGCGGCTCGCCGAGCTGCCGGTTCAGCCGTGACAGGCGGCTCGCGAGGTTCACGTCGCGGCCGATCACCGTGAAGTCGAGCCGGGAGCCGGAGCCGACATTGCCGTAGGCGGCCTCGCCGTGATGAAGCGCGATCCCGGCGGCCACCGGTACAGCGAACTGATGCAGGGCATTGGCCTCGTCGAGGGCCGCCAGCGCGTGCTGGGCGGCCGTGAGCGCGCCCTTGGCGGCGCCCCCGAGATCGTCCCCGGATTCGCGAAAAATCGCCAGCAGACCGTCGCCCAGGTATTTCAGGACTTCGCCGCCTTCCCGCTCGATCGGCGGCACCAGGCAATCGAAGAACACGTTGAGCAGCCCGACCGCCTCCTCGGGGGTCATGTCGGCGGAGGTGCGCGTGTAGTCGCGCATGTCGGCGAACAGGATCGCCGAGCGGATCCGCGTCACCTGCCCGCGGCGGATGTCGCCCGCCAGGATCGCCCGGTGCGGCTCGTCGCCGACATAGAGCCGCAGCACGTGGTCGAGCTGCTTGTTGAGCACGCGCATCTCCACGACCGCGGCCAAAGCCGGCATGACGAAGCGCAGGATCGCGATGTCGTCGTCACCGAACCCGTCGGGCGCCTTCGTCGCGAAGGTGATGCCGTTCTTGGTGCCGTTGGTGAAGAACAGCGGCGCCACGACGTAGTGGGTGTAGCCGCCGGCCTTCAGGTCCGGGATGATCGCGTAGGCGTCGTCCGGCGTCTCGGCGACGTCGAGGATCAGCCATTCGCCGGTCTCGTGGACCGTGTGGAACGGGCTGCTGAGATAGGCTTCCTGCGAGCGGCTCCCGTGCGGGAACAGGCGCACGCTGGTGCCGCCGTCCCGGGTCCAGACCCGGCCGACCCCGGCATATTCCGAGTGCAGGGTGTCGATCGCCGTGGAGGCCCGGTCCACCGGAACGCCGACCGCGATCAAGCGCTCGGCGAGGCCGGAGAGCATGTCTTCGGCCTTCTCCAGCCGGGCGCCCTCGCCCAGCAGCCAGTCCCGGATGCCCACCGAGGGCTGGAGCGCGCCGAAGGGCACGTCGTCGGCTTCGGAGCCGTCCGCGAAGGCCGTCGGCAATCCGGGCGTTGGCGGGCGGCGTTCGAGCATGGCGCCACAATGGGGTCCGCGCAGCCCGGTGGCAACGCGGTCAAAGGAGAGGCGCCGCGGAATCCGCGGCGGGGGCTCAGTTGTCCAGGAAGCTCCGGAGCTTCCGGCTGCGCGACGGGTGCTTCAGCTTGCGCAGGGCCTTGGCCTCGATCTGCCGGATGCGCTCGCGGGTCACCGAGAATTGCTGGCCGACCTCTTCGAGGGTGTGGTCGGTGTTCATGCCGATGCCGAAGCGCATGCGCAGCACGCGCTCCTCGCGCGGGGTCAACGACGCCAGGACGCGGGTCGTGGTCTCGCGCAGGTTCGACTGGATCGCCGCGTCGATCGGCAGAACGACGTTCTTGTCCTCGATGAAGTCGCCGAGGTGGCTGTCCTCCTCGTCGCCGATCGGGGTTTCGAGGGAGATCGGCTCCTTGGCGATCTTCAGGACTTTTCGCACCTTCTCCAGCGGCATCGCCAGCTTCTCGGCCAGCTCCTCCGGGGTCGGCTCGCGGCCGATCTCGTGCAGCATCTGGCGCGAGGTCCGGACGATCTTGTTGATCGTCTCGATCATGTGCACCGGGATGCGGATCGTGCGGGCCTGGTCGGCGATCGAGCGGGTGATCGCCTGCCGGATCCACCACGTGGCGTAGGTCGAGAACTTGTAGCCGCGCCGGTACTCGAACTTGTCCACCGCCTTCATCAGGCCGATGTTGCCCTCTTGGATCAGGTCCAGGAACTGCAGTCCGCGGTTCGTGTACTTCTTGGCGATCGAGATCACGAGGCGCAGGTTGGCCTCGATCATCTCCTTCTTGGCCTGCCGGGCCTCGCGCTCGCCCTTCTGGACCATGTTGACGATGCGGCGGTACTCGCCGATCTCCAGGCCGGTCTCGGAGGCGAGGTCGAGGATCTGGGCGCGCAGCTCCGTCACCTGCTTCGAGCCGCGCTCGACCAGGTTCTTCCAGCCCTTGCCGCCCAGCGTGCCGACGCGCTCCATCCAGTTCGGATCGAGCTCGTAGCCCTGGTAGTGGCGCAGGAACTCGTCCCGGGCCACGCCGTGGCTCTCGGCATAGCGCATCAGCCGGCCCTCGTGGCCGATCAGCTGCTTGTTGATCGAGTAGAGCTGGCCGACCAGCGCCTCGATGCGGTTGTTGTTGAGTGACAGCGACTTCACGTCGGCGACGACGCTGTCCTTCAGCTCGATCTGCTTCTGGTTCTGGGCCGGGCTGTTCTTGTCGCCGGCGGCCTTGCGCTCGGCGCCCTCGGTCTGGAACTTGCGCAGCTTGCGGTAGTTCGCGGCGATCGCGTCGAAGGTCTCGAGGACCCGCGGCTTGATCTCGGCCTCCATCGCGGCGAGCGAGACGTTGTTCTCGAGGTCGTCCTCGTCGTCGCCGCCTTCCGGGGGCGCCGGCGGCTCGGCCTCCTCGGCCCCCTCCTCGCTCTCGCCCTCGGCGATCTGCGGGGCGTTCTTGCCGTCGGGGCCGGCATAGGTCGCTTCGAGATCGATGATGTCGCGCAGGAGGACCTTGCCCTCCACGAGCTCGTCCCGCCAGATGATGATCGCCTGGAAGGTCAGCGGGCTCTCGCAGAGGCCCGCGATCATCGCCTCGCGGCCGGCCTCGATGCGCTTGGCGATCGCGATCTCGCCCTCGCGGGACAGGAGCTCCACCGAGCCCATCTCGCGCAGGTACATCCGCACCGGATCGTCGGTGCGGTCGGTCGGCTCCTTGGTGGTCGTGGTGACCGCGACGGCGCGCGTCGGCGCGACCTCGGCCACCTCGCCGCCCTCGGATTCTTCCTCTTCGCCGTCGGCGCCGTTCGCGGTCTTCTCGGTGGCGGCCGCCTCGTCGGTCTCCTCGGCCTCCACGACGTTTATGCCCATCTCGGACAGCTGCGAGAGCACGTCCTCGAGCTGGTCGGGGTCGGACTGGCCCTCGGGCAGCACCTCGTTGACCTCTTCGTAGGTCACGTAGCCGCGCTTCTTGGCGAGCTTGACCATCCGCTTGACCGCGGCATCCGTCAGGTCGAGGAGCGGCCCGTCGGTCTGCTGCTCGGGGGCAGCGTCCGTCTCGTCCCGTTCCGTTGCCTTCGTCGCCATGATCAGCCTATTGTTCCGGATGCGGCGCACTGCGGAGGCCTGAAGAAGGCCGGTCCACGCCGTCGGCGCCGCGATACTTGCGAGTGGCCCCGGATTGCTCCGGACGCCTTGAGTCGTCGGGTTCCGTATGCAAGCCTGAGGCTTGACCGATTGTTAACTATGGCGGGGTTCTGCCCGCCGTCACCGCCATCGCACAGCCCTCATGCAGCGGTCGAGTCGCTCGACACCGGCTTATCGGCTTCAGCCTCGGCGGCGATGACGGTCTCCAGCCTCGCCTTGACTTCGCAGAGCCATGCCCACCCGGCATCGGTCGGATCGTCCTCAAACGCCTGCCGTGCTTCGCGAAGTTCGCTATGTAGCGCTCCTGCCTGCCGGTGCAAGATCATCGCCTGTCTGAGAGCGTCCGCGCGCTGCTGCGGATCGGCGTGCGGAGACAGCGTAATCCGGTCGCGAGAGCGTGCCAGCGCGAGAATCCGCTCCGCAGCCTCTGCGAGACCGGCCCGTGTGATGCGGCTTTGCAACAGGTCGGCATTCGTTTGCCCGTCCTCTGCGGCAGATGCGACCAGGACCGACAGGAGCGCCCGGGCGTCCGGATCCTCGAAGTCGAGTTCCGAGACCTCGTCGCCGAACTCGGCGAGCATTTCGGGGTGGACCAGCAGGGTGCCGGCGATCACCGCCTCGCGGACCGGCGCCGCGCCGGAGAAGCCCGCCGAGGCGGTCATCGATGCGCTGGGGCTGCCGGTGATGCGCGGCGAGACCGGCTCGCCCGGCCGGACGAACCGCCGGCCTTGCCCTTGCCCCTTCGGCCCATTCCCGGCCGAACGCGAGGCGCGGGGCGACAGGCTGCGCAGCCGCTCCTCGATGTCGTCGCGGTAGTAGCGCTTGACCGTCTCGTCGCGGATCGTGGCGACGGTGGCGCGCAGCGTCTGCGTCAGCCCGGCCCGCCGCTCGGGCGTATCGGCCGGACCAGATTCGAGCGCCCGGCGCCAGAGCAGTTCCGACAAAGGCAAAGCAGCCTGCAGCACCTGGTCGATCGCCCCGGGACCGCCCGAGCGCAGCAGGTCGTCCGGATCCTGGCCGCCGGGCAGCAGAGCGATCCGCAAGGACCGGCCGGGTTCGAGGGCAGGAAGCGCGATGTCGAGCGCCCGGAACGCCGCCCGCTGGCCGGCCTTGTCGCCGTCGAAGCACAGGATCGGCTCGTCGGCGTGGCGCCAGAGCAGGGCCAGCTGCTCCTCGGTCAGCGCGGTGCCCAGCGGCGCCACCGTCTCGGGATGGCCGGCCAGCGTCATGGCGATGACGTCGACATAGCCCTCGACCGCGATGATCGAGCCGCGTTCGTGCGACGCCTTGCGGGCGCCGTGGAGGTTGTAGAGCGTCCGGCCCTTGTGGAAGAGCGGCGTCTCCGGCGAGTTCAGATACTTGGCGCGCACCTCCTTGGAGAGCGCCCGCCCCCCGAAGGCGACGACCCGGCCGCGGGTGTCGGTGATCGGGAACATCACCCGGTCGCGGAAATAATCGTACGGGACCGAGACATCCTCGCCGCCGGCGAGCAGGCCCAATTCGACCATCAGCGCCTTGTCGACCCCCTGCCCGGCGAGGTGGTCGCGGAGCGCATAGCGCTCGTTCGGCGCGTAGCCGAGCCGGAAGGCCCGCTGGGTCTCGTCCTTCAGCCCCCGACGTTCGAGATAGGCCCGGGCCTCGCTCCCCTGCCCCGCGCGCAGCCGTTCCTCGAACCACCGGGCGGCCATCTCCATGACCTCGATGGCTCCCGCGCGCTTCTGCTCGCTGGCGCGGTTGTCCTCGGTGGGCGCCGGCAGGGTGACGCCAGCCTCGCTCGCCAGCCGCTCCACGGCCTCGGGGAAGCTCAGGCCTTCGGTTTCCATCAGGAAGGTGAAGATGTCGCCGTGCTTGGACGAGGAGAAGCAGTGATAGAACTGCTTCTGGTCGTTCACGTAGAAGGACGGCGTCTTCTCGGCGTTGAACGGCGACAGGCCGCGCCATTCGCGGCCGGCCTTCTTCAGCTGCACCCGCCGCCCGACCACGGAGGAGGCCGGCAGCCGGGCGCGGATCTCTTCCAGGATGTGGGGGGGATAGCGCACGGGGCCTGCGGGTCGATTGCCTGACCGCTGGATATAGCGCGATGGGGCTGGTGGAGTCTCCCGCGGTCATTCACGTGTTGGGCTGGGCGGGGATTGCGGGGAGAAATGCCCTCGATATCTTCGATGGCCCGCGCCTGCCGGATCATCTCCGCGAGCTCTGCGAGGCGACATGAGAGACAAGCCTACACGGCGCGCTTCGGCAACTGACTGCACGGTCGGCCGAACGGACTGGGACCGGATCGCCGCCCTCGGCGATGCCGAGATCGCCGCCGCCGTGGCGGAGGATCCGGATGCGGCAGCCCCCGATATCGATTGGTCGCGCGCCGAGGTCATGATGCCCCCGCGCAAGGTTCCGGTCTCGATCCGGCTCGACACCGACGTGCTCGATTTCTTCAAGCACGAGGGTGCCGGCTTTCAGAGCCGTATCAACGCGGTGCTGCGGAGCTACATGGCCGCGCGGATCGCCCGCGGGGGTGATGATTGAGTTCAGCCCTTCGCCGCCAGCGCGGCCTTCACCAGCCCGCTCGCCTTGGCGAAATCCATACGACCCGCGTAGCTGCCCTTCAGCGCGGCGATGACCCGGCCCATATCCTTCTGACCGGCGGCGCCGGTCTCCTGGATCGCGGCATCGACCGCGGCCTTGGTCTCGGCCTCGTCCATCTGCTTGGGCAGGAACGCTTCGATGATCGCGATCTCGGCGCGTTCGTTGGCGGCGAGCTCCGGGCGGCCGCCCTGCTCGTAGACCGAAGCGGATTCGGTCCGCTGCTTGATCATCTTCTGAAGCAGCGACAGGATCTCTTCGTCGGAGGCCGGCTCCTTGCCGAGGCCGCGGGCCTCGATATCCTTGTCCTTGAGGGCGGCCTGGATCATCCGCACGGTGGCGAGCTTGTCCTTGTCGCCGGCCTTCATGGCCTCCTTCATCTCGGTGGTGAGGCGGGCGCGCAGCATCTCGATAAACCTTCCGACGGGAGAAACGGGGGGCTGGCCTGCAGTTTGCGGGTGTTGAGCGGCTTCAGCCACAGGGCCACATTGACCCCATCGCGGGCCGCTCGTTAAGAGCGCCGCACACGATCATGCCGCCAGCCGAGCGCGCCGCAACGCGGTGCCTGCCTTCGGCCGGACATAAGCGAGACCGACCCGATGCTGCAAGACGCCGCCGCGCAGGCCTCCAAACCCGCTGCCCCCGAGCCCTGGGCGGAGCCCGTTGCGACGGCCCTGCTGGTGCTGGCGGACGGGACCATCCTGGAGGGCTTCGGCATCGGCCGGACCGGCATCGCCGACGGCGAGGTCTGCTTCAACACGGCGATGACCGGGTACCAGGAAATCCTGACCGACCCGTCCTATGCTGGGCAGATCGTCACCTTCACCTTCCCGCATATCGGCAACGTCGGCACCAACGACGAGGATCTGGAGAGCCTGGAGGCGGCGCCGGCCTCCGGCGTGCGCGGCACCGTGATCGCCTCGGCGGTGACCAAGCCGTCGAGTTGGCGCTCCTCGTCGCATCTCGACGGCTGGCTCGACGCCCGCGGGATCGTTGGCATCACCGGTATCGACACCCGGGCGCTGACCGCCCGCATCCGCGACCACGGCATGCCCAACGCCGTGATCGCCAACGATCCCGAAGGCCGGTTCGACCGCGAGGCTCTGAAGGCGCGCGCCGCGGCCCTGGCCCCCATGGAGGGCCTGGACCTCGTCCCGCCGGTGACCAGCCGCGAAACCTCGGAATGGTCGGAGACCATCTGGGCGCTCGGCGACGGCTACGGCAAGCGCGGGACCCGCGACGGCCTGAAGGTCGTGGCGATCGATTACGGCGTGAAGCGCAACATCCTGCGGCTGCTGGCCCAGGCCGGCTGCGACGTCACCGTGGTGCCGGCCACCACCAGCGCGGAGGACATCCTGGCGCTGAAGCCCGACGGCGTGTTCCTCTCCAACGGCCCCGGCGATCCGGCGGCCACCGGCACCTATGCCGTGCCGGTGATCCGCAAGCTGCTGGACGAGAAGGTGCCCACCTTCGGCATCTGCCTTGGGCACCAGCTCATGGGCCTCGCGCTCGGTGGCCGGACCGTGAAGATGGGCCAAGGCCATCACGGGGCGAATCACCCGGTGAAGGACAAGACCACCGGCAAGGTCGAGATCGTGTCGATGAACCACGGTTTCGCGGTGGATCCCGCGAGCCTGCCGGCGAGCGCGGTCGAGACCCATGTCTCGCTGTTCGACGGCTCGAATTGCGGCCTCACCCTGACCGACCGGCCGGCCTTCTCGGTGCAGCACCACCCGGAGGCCTCGCCCGGCCCGCGCGACAGCCACTACCTGTTCGAGCGCTTCGTCACGCTGATGCGCTCCGGCGAGCCGGAGAAGGCCACCGACGCCTGATACGCGAGGTGCGGCGCGGTCCCATTCAGGCCGCGCCGGGGTCACAGAATCTGCGAATTCCGGAGGTCTAAGGAACCCCTCGACGGACCGCGCATGGCGGTTTCGTCCGAAGGGGATTGCCGGATGACCATCGACGAGGCACGCGACGACTTCTCCCGTCTGCACCGCACGTTCATGGTCCATCTCGGCATCGCCGCCGGCCTCGCCTGGGCCACGGCCCTCTACGCTGCCCTCTATGCCCCGTGGGTGCGCAACATCCGCGCCCTGATCGATCCGGCGGCCGGTCTCGACCGGGTCGAGAGCACGGTCTCCTACCTGTTCGCCATGCCGGCGGTGCTCGTGCTCGCCTGGGTGTCCCTGTATTTCGGCCGCGAGATGCTGCGCCGGGCGCAGACGCTCTCGAACGTGGCACTGGAATTCGCCGCCGCGGCCCTGGTCGCCTTCGGGATCTTTTATCTGTCCATCGACCGGGCGCTCGCCGCGCTCCACGCCGGGTTCTGAGCGGGGGCGGCGGGCCGCCCCCGCCGGGACCCCTACTCCACCTTCTCGAACAGCGGCTCGAAACGCTTGGCGGCCAGCTTACCGTGCTGGACCGCCTTGGCGGTCTCCAGGTTCTTCGGCTTGTCGCCGACCTCGATCAGGCCGACCATCCCCATGATGTAATGCGGCGCGCACTTGAAGCCGTAGAGGCCGGGCTTCTCGAAGGTCACGGTCTCCTCCTTGCCGACCACGGTCTTGAAGCTCGGCGCGCCCTCGGGCGCCATGCCCTTGATGAGCTCGGCGTTGTGGCCCTTGTCGGTCGGCACGAACCGCACCGTGTCCCCGGGTTGAATCTTCACGAAGGCCGGATCGAAGACCATCATCCCGCCCGGGCCGCTGTTGAGCGTCTTGATGGAGACTTCCGTGGCCTGCGCCCCCGCTGCCGCGCCGAGCAGAAGCATCGCCGCACTGAACGTTTCCCTGATCATCGTCTATCTCGAATTGGTATTGTTTTAATCGGCGGATCCGTCGATCGCAAAAGCTTTATGGCCCGCGAAAAGACTCCGCAACGCCGCGGATGATCTCTCGGATATTTGAGAATTATTCGACTTTGGCCCTGGGCTCGCCAGCGCCGGCGCGGAGGGTCCGGAAACGGCCGCCGTGCCCCGGCCTTCCAATGCGCCGATCCCCCGTGTAAACGCGGCGTTCAACGACAATCCCGCCACGCGCGTCCGGGAGCAGGGCCGATCCGAGCCGTGCCCGACCGGGCGCGCTTGGCCTGAAAAGGCCGCAGATGCCCAAGCGCACCGACATTTCCTCGATCCTCATCGTCGGTGCGGGGCCGATCATCATCGGGCAGGCCTGCGAGTTCGACTATTCCGGGACCCAGGCCTGCAAGGCGCTCCGCGAAGAGGGCTACCGGATCGTCCTGGTGAATTCGAACCCGGCGACGATCATGACCGACCCGGACATGGCGGACGCGACCTATGTCGAGCCGATCACCCCGGAGATCGTCGCCAAGATCATCGAGAAGGAGCGCCCCGACGCGATCCTGCCGACCATGGGCGGTCAGACGGCGCTGAACTGCGCCCTGTCGCTGCAGAAGATGGGCGTGCTCGCCAAGTACGGCGTGCAGATGATCGGCGCCACGGCAGAGGCCATCGACAAGGCCGAGGACCGGAGCCTGTTCCGGGACGCCATGACCAAGATCGGGCTCGACACCCCGAAATCGGCGCTGGCCAACGCCTCCGCGGCCAAGAAGGCCGACCGGGAGAAGTTTTTAACCGAGATCGCCAAGATCGAGGCCGCCAACCCCGACCAGCAGGCGCGCGCCGCGGCGATCGCGGCCTTCGAGCGCAAGTGGCAATCCGGTGAGTCCGAGCGGCGCAAGCGCTACGGCGAGCACGCCCTTGGGCAGGCCCTGATCGCTCTGGCCGAGGTCGGCCTGCCGGCGATCATCCGCCCGTCCTTCACCATGGGCGGCACCGGCGGCGGCATCGCCTACAACCGCGAGGAATTCCTCGACATTGTCGAGCGCGGCATCGACGCGTCCCCGACCAACGAGGTCCTGATCGAGGAGAGCGTCCTCGGCTGGAAGGAATACGAGATGGAGGTCGTCCGCGATAAGGCGGACAACTGCATCATCGTCTGCTCCATCGAGAACATCGACCCGATGGGCGTGCATACCGGCGACTCGATCACCGTCGCCCCGGCCCTGACGCTCACCGACAAGGAATACCAGGTGATGCGCGACGCATCCCTGGCGGTGCTCCGCGAGATCGGCGTCGAGACCGGCGGCTCCAACGTGCAGTTCGCGATCAACCCCGAGAACGGGCGCATGATCGTGATCGAGATGAACCCGCGCGTCTCGCGCTCCTCGGCGCTCGCCTCGAAGGCCACGGGCTTCCCGATCGCCAAGGTCGCGGCCAAGCTCGCGGTCGGCTACACCCTGGACGAGATCGCCAACGACATCACCGGCGGCGCGACCCCGGCCTCGTTCGAGCCGACGATCGACTACGTCGTCACCAAGATCCCGCGCTTCGCCTTCGAGAAATTCCCCGGCGCCGAGCCGACCCTGACCACCGCGATGAAGTCGGTGGGCGAGGCGATGGCGATCGGCCGCTGCTTCGCAGAATCGCTGCAGAAGGCCCTGCGGTCGCTGGAGACCGGGCTCACCGGCCTCGACGAGATCGAGATCGAGGGGCTGGGCCGCGGCGACGACCACAACGCCATCAAGGCGGCGCTCGGCGTGCCGACGCCGGACCGTCTGCTCAAGATCGCCCAGGCCCTGCGGCTCGGCGTGAGCCACGCGGAGGTCCATGCCTCCTGCAAGGTTGATCCGTGGTTCCTGGAGCAGATCCAGGCGATCGTCGATCTGGAGAACCGGGTGAAGGCGCACGGCTTGCCGCGCACCCCCGGGGCGTTCCGTCAGCTCAAGGCCGCGGGTTTCTCCGATGCACGCTTGGCCGTGCTGGCGAAGACCGAGGAGGCGGACGTGCGCGCCCTGCGCCGCTCGCTCGACGTGCGTCCGGTGTTCAAGCGCATCGACACCTGCGCGGCCGAGTTCAAGGCGCCGACCGCCTACATGTACTCGACCTACGTGGCCCCGTTCGCCGGCACCGTGGTGGACGAGGCGCGACCCACGGACGCCAAGAAGATCATCATCCTGGGCGGCGGCCCGAACCGGATCGGCCAGGGCATCGAGTTCGACTATTGCTGCTGCCACGCCTGCTACGCGCTGTCGGAGGCCGGCTACGAGACCATCATGGTCAACTGCAACCCGGAGACGGTCTCCACCGACTACGACACCTCGGACCGGCTCTATTTCGAGCCGCTGACCGCCGAGGACGTGCTGGAGATCATCGAGACCGAGCGGCAGGCCGGCACCCTGCACGGGGTCATCGTGCAGTTCGGCGGCCAGACGCCGCTCAAGCTCGCCCGGGCCCTCGAAGCGGCCGGCGTGCCGATCCTCGGCACCTCGCCCGACGCGATCGACCTCGCCGAGGACCGCGACCAGTTCAAGCGGCTCCTCGACAAGCTCGGCATGAAGCAGCCGAAGAACGGCATCGCCTATTCCGTCGAGCAGAGCCGGCTGATCGCCTCTGAGCTCGGCCTGCCCTTCGTGGTGCGCCCGAGCTACGTGCTGGGCGGCCGCGCCATGGCGATCATCCGCGACGAGAGCCAGTTCGCCGACTACCTGCTCGGCACCCTGCCCAGCCTGATCCCGTCCGACGTCGTCGCCCGCTACCCGAACGACAAGACCGGGCAGATCAACACGGTGCTGGGCAAGAACCCACTGCTGTTCGACCGCTACCTGTCGGACGCGACCGAGATCGACGTGGACGCGGTCTGCGATGGACAGGACGTGTTCATCGCCGGGATCATGGAGCACATCGAGGAGGCCGGCATCCACTCGGGCGATTCCGCCTGCTCCCTGCCGTCGCGCTCGCTCTCGCCGGAGACCATCGCCGAGCTGGAGCGTCAGACCACCGCGATGGCGCTGGCCCTGAAGGTCGGCGGCCTGATGAACGTCCAGTACGCGATCAAGGACGGCGACATCTACGTGCTGGAGGTGAACCCGCGCGCCTCCCGCACCGTGCCGTTCGTCGCCAAGGTGATCGGCGAGCCGATCGCCAAGATCGCCGCCCGGGTGATGGCCGGCGAGAAGCTCGCGAGCTTCGGCCTGAAGCGCAAGGAACTGGCCCATATCGCGGTCAAGGAGGCGGTGTTCCCGTTCGCGCGCTTCCCCGGCGTCGACGTGCTGCTCGGACCGGAGATGCGCTCCACCGGCGAGGTGATCGGGCTCGATGCCAGCTTCGGCGTGGCCTTCGCCAAGAGCCAGCTCGGCTCCGGCACGCAGGTGCCGCGCTCCGGCACGGTGTTCGTCTCGGTGCGCGATGCCGACAAGGCCCGGATCCTGCCGAGCGTGAAGCTCCTCTCCGATCTCGGCTTCTCGATCCTGGCCACCGGCGGGACGCAGAAATTCCTGGTCGAGAGCGGCGTGCCGGCCGAGCGCGTGAACAAGGTGTTGGAGGGCCGGCCGCACGTGGTCGACTCGATCAAGAACGGCGACATCCAGCTCGTGCTGAACACGACCGAGGGTGCCGGCGCGCTGTCGGACTCGCGCTCGCTCCGCCGCGCGGCCCTCTTGCATAAGGTGCCGTATTACACCACTCTAGCCGGCGCGATGGCGGCGGCCGAAGGGATCAAGGCCTATCTAGAAGGCGATCTCCAGGTTCGCGCCTTGCAAGAATACTTCGCGGCCTGAGCCTCAGGGTCCCGCTGACTTAACTTCGTGGCCCGGGGAGAGTGCTCCACTCTCGGCCGGGCCTCTTCATTGTGGCGCGAGACGATGACGATAGACAAGGTTCCGATCACGGTACGCGGTTTCGCGGCTCTCGAGGAGGAGCTGAAGCACCGCCAGCAGGTAGAGCGCCAGCGCATCGTCGCGGCGATCGCCGAGGCCCGCGCGCACGGAGACCTGTCCGAGAACGCCGAGTATCACGCCGCCAAGGAGGCGCAGTCCCACAATGAGGGGCGCGTGATGGAGCTCGAGAGCATGATCGCGCGTGCCGAGATCATCGATGTCTCGAAGCTGTCCGGCGACAAGATCAAGTTCGGCGCCACCGTGAAACTCGTGGACGAGGACACGGAGGAAGAGAAGACCTACCAGATCGTCGGCGAGCCCGAGGCCGACGTGCATGCCGGGCGCGTCTCGATCACGTCGCCGATCGCCCGCGCGCTCATCGGCAAGGGGGTCGGCGACACGGTCG
The DNA here is from genome assembly GCF_022829425.1 of Methylobacterium sp. J-072. NCBI lineage: Bacteria > Pseudomonadati > Pseudomonadota > Alphaproteobacteria > Hyphomicrobiales > Methylobacteriaceae > Methylobacterium > Methylobacterium sp. J-072. The sequence goes on from NZ_JAKSYK010000192.1 coordinate 127,373, forward strand.
AGGTCACGACGCCGGGCGGCGGCAAGTCCTACGAGGTCGTCGGCGTCCAGTTCGGCGGCTGAGCGCATGCTATCGCGTCTCTGGGGCCGGCTCGCCGGCCTCGTCCTCTGCGGCTTCGCGGGGGCGGCAACTGCGGCCGGCGATTTTCCGTCGACCGCTTTCTTCTCGGATGTCCGGGTCGACGTGCGGCCCCTTCGGGCGGCCGGCGCCGGACTCCAGGCCGAGGCGCTGGCCGCCGACCTGACCGGGGCCCTGCGCAAGACTTTCGCAGACCGGATCGGTGGCGGCGGGCCCCGCCTCGTCGTCGTGGTGAAGGCCCTGTCGCTGCGGCCCTATGTCGGCGGCGGCGCGTTCCGCGGCCGAGGCGGCAACTTCGAAACCGATTACCTGGAGGGCGAGGCGCTGCTCGTCGGCCGCAACGGGCAGGTGCTCGGCCGGCACCCGCAGATGACCGCGACGCCGTCGAGCTATGGCGGCGCCTGGTACGCCCCGGATTTCGAGGCGCGGCGTCTGGCGGCCATCGCTGACATCTACGCCCAGTGGCTCGCCCGCGACCTGCCGCGGGATTAGCCCAAGCCCGGCCTGCGGTGTAAGGCGTTTCCGATGAGCAGCATCGACGTGTCGGAGGCGAAGCCCGCCCTCCCGGCCCAGACATCCGCGCGGCGCGAGCCCCTTCCCGAACTGTCCCAGGCCCGGGCCTGGATCATCACCGACGGCAAGGCCGGCGACGAGAACCAGTGCGTCGGCATCGCCGAGACCCTCGGGGTCCCGTTCGAGATCCGCCAGGTCCCGGCCGCGGGGCCGTTCGGCTGGATCGCCCCCTGGGGTCCGATCGATCCGCGCGAGAGCCCGCGCCGCCGCAACGGCGCCCTGTCCGGACCCTATCCGGACCTGCTGATCGCCTCGGGCCGCCGGGCGGTGCCGTATCTCCGGGCGCTGCGCAACGCGACGCAGGGGCGGACCTTCACGGCCTTCCTCAAGGATCCGCGGACGGGCGCGGACAGCGCCGATTTCATCTGGGTGCCGGATTACGACGACCTGCGCGGCCCCAACGTTTTCACCACCCTGACTGCGCCGCACCTCGTCACCGCCGCCCGACTGGCTCAGGCCCGCGCTCATCCGGATCCGCGGCTCGCCAGCGTCGACGGCCCGCGGGTCGCGGTGCTGGTCGGCGGCGACAGCCGGCACCTGAGCTACCGCAAGACCGACATGCAGCGCCTCGTCACGGAGCTGCGCGGGCTGATCGATCAGGGCTGCCGGCTGATGGTGACGATCTCACGCCGGACGCCCAACCCGCTGCGCGACGCGGTCAAGACACTGACCGCCGAGACCGGGGGCTTCCTTTGGGACGGCACCGGCGACAATCCCTACGTCGCCATGCTGGCGCTCGCCGAGGCGATCGTGGTCACCTCGGATTCGGCCAACATGGTCAGCGAGGCGGTGGCGACCGGCGCGCCGGTCCTGCTGTTCGACCTGCCGCGCACCTATATCCGGCACCGGCGGATGTTCGCCGGCCTGGCGATCGCGGGTGCGCTGCGGCCGTTCACCGGTCGCTTAGTCGATCTGCCGTACAAGCCGATCGACGCGACCCCGGTGATAGCCGAGGCGCTCGCCAAGGCTTACGCTGCGCACCGCAGCGCGGATTCGGTCTGAAGGGAACGAGAGAGATGGCCCACACGCACGCCAAGCTCGTGATCGTCGGATCCGGCCCGGCCGGCTACACGGCCGCGATCTACGCGGCCCGCGCGATGGTCGAGCCGCTGCTGATCTCCGGCTTCCAGCCCGGCGGCCAGCTGATGATCACCACCGATGTCGAGAACTATCCCGGCTTCGCCGAGGCGATCCAGGGGCCTTGGCTTATGGAGCAGATGCGGCTGCAGGCCGAGCATGTCGGGACCAAGATCGTCTCCGAATACATCACCTCGGTCGATCTCAAGCAGCGGCCGTTCCGGCTGGTGGCCGATTCCGGCGAGACCTATTCCTGCGATGCCCTGATCATCGCCACCGGCGCCCAGGCGAAGTGGCTCGGCCTGCCCTCGGAGGCGGCGTTCCAGGGTGGCGGCGTCTCGGCCTGCGCGACCTGCGACGGCTTCTTCTTCCGCGGCAAGGAGGTCGTGGTGGTCGGCGGCGGAAACACCGCCGTCGAGGAGGCTTTGTACCTCGCCAACATCGCCAAGAAGGTCACCGTCGTGCATCGCCGCGACAGCTTCCGGGCCGAGCGGATCCTGCAGGAGCGGCTGTTCAAGCATCCGAACGTCGAGGTGCTGTGGCACCGGGAGGTCGCGGAGATCTGTGGCGTCCAGAAGCCGGCCGCGACCGTCACCCATGTCCGGCTCAAGGACCCGCGCTCGGGCGAGATCAGCGACGTGCCGGCCGACGGCATTTTCGTGGCGATCGGCCACCAGCCGGCCACCGGGATCTTCGAGGGCCAGCTGCCGATGCGCCACGGCGGCTACCTGTCGGTGAAGCCCGGGACCACGGAGACCGAGATCCCCGGCGTGTTCGCCGCGGGCGACGTCACCGACGACGTCTACCGGCAGGCGATCACGGCCGCCGGCATGGGCTGCATGGCGGCCCTGGAAGCGGAGAAATTCCTCGCCAACCTGGAGATCGGCGAGACGCCACTCCAAGCCGCTGCGGCGGAGTGAGACCACGCAGCGCGGGCCGCTCCGCGCTGTTGGACCAAAGTCCTGTCAACAAGATCGCGATCTCAGCGCTTGCATCCGACCATGCGCCGGGCGCATAGGGGTTCTGACCGGGCAGGGCTGCAATCGTTGCATGCCCCTGCAGCGCCGGCCGCGCCCCCTTGGCGTCGGTCGCACGCGCATCGCTCGGTCCATCGCCCGACGCAAGTGCGGCTCGGTCCGAGCCGGGCGTCGGGTGCGGATTCGCGTTGGTGGGGGTTCTCGCCTTGGATTGGGACAAGATCCGGATCTTCCTGAACGTCGCGGAGGCGGGCAGCTTCACCAAGGCGGGCGACGATATCGGCCTCAGCCAGTCGGCGGTCAGCCGCCAGATCAGCGCCCTGGAGCGCGAGCTGAAGGCACCGTTGTTCCACCGCCATGCCCGCGGATTGATCCTGACCGAGCAGGGCGACCTGCTGTTCCGCGCCGCCCGGGACATGAAGCTGCGCCTGGAGAACACCCGGGCGCGGCTGGTCGAGACCTCAGAGCGGCCGACCGGCGACCTCAAGGTCACCACCACCGTGGGCCTGGGCACCTCGTGGCTGTCGCAGCGGGTCGGCGAGTTCCTGGACCTCTACCCGGATGTCCGCATCGAGCTGATCCTCACCAATGAGGAACTCGACCTCGCCATGCGCGAGGCCGACGTGGCGATCCGCATGCGCCGCCCGGCCCAGCCGGACCTGATCCAGCGCCGGCTGTTCACCGTGCACTACCACGCCTACGCGAGCGTCGATTACGTCAAGCGCTTCGGCGAGCCCAAGAGCATCGAGGAACTCGACGATCACCGCCTCGTCTCGTTCGGCGGCAACGAGCCGTCCTACCTGCTGGCGGCCCATTGGCTGGCCGATGCCGGGCGCGAGGGCCGCGACCGGCGCAGCGTCCACCTGACCGTGAACAATATCGGCGCGCTGCAGCGGGCCATGGAGGCGGGCGCCGGCATCGGCATCCTGCCCGACTACGCGGTGGACGGCGACCAGCAGCTCACCCAGGTCCTGCGCGACACCGAGATGCCGAGCCTGGAGAGCTATCTGGTCTATGCCGAGGAGATGCGCTCGGTCGCCCGGGTTCAGGCGTTCCGCGACTTCCTGGTCTCGAAGGCGCAGCGCTGGACCTATTGATCGCCACCGTGACGAGAGACTGAGAGCCAGTTTGACTGTGCGATCACAGTTGAATGACGTTTCTGATCGACGGAGATCCTCATCCCTCCCCTCATCCTGAGGTGCTGCGCAGCAGCCTCGAAGGAGCCCTCCAAGGATCGCCCGGCCGGCTGGAGGGCTCCTTCGAGGGCTCCGCTCCGCTACGCCGCCTCAGGATGAGGTTGAGAATGGGAATGACCGGTCAAATAGGCCCTGAGGCATCAGGGCCGTGCGTTCGGAACCGGCTCTGTAAGTTCAGCCTCCATCCCGTCATTCCGGGGCGCCGCAGGCGAGCCCGGAATCCAGAGCCGCCGACGGTGCAAGAGCTAGCTCCGCCTATGGTTCTGGATTCCGGGCTCCGCTTCGCGGCCCCGGAATGACAGGGCGGTTGATGGAACTAACACTGCGAGGATCCGGTGCCTGCGGGAAGCGGGACGGTCCGGGTCCAACACCTCGAAAGGTCTTGGCCGCAGGCCCTTTGGGATCCCTTGGTCTTTCACACGAACAGCCGTTCGCCCTCCAGGCCCTTGTAGAGCCCCGCGACCTGCTCGCCGTAGCCGTTGTAGATCAGCGTCGGCACGCGCTCGTCGGTGCCCAGTACGCGCTCCGAGGCCTGGCTCCAGCGCGGGTGCGACACCGCCGGGTTCACGTTGGCCCAGAAGCCATACTCGGAAGCCTGCAGCCCCTCCCAGAAGGTCTTGGGGCGGTCGGCGGTGAACGACACCTTCACCAGCGATTTGGCCGACTTGAACCCGTATTTCCACGGCACCGCCACGCGGATCGGTGCGCCGAACTGGTTGGGCAGCGGCTTCCCGTAGATTCCGGTGACCATGAAGGCGAGGTCGTTGCCGGCCTCGGCCAGGGTCAGCCCCTCGATATACGGCCAAGGGTAGTAGAAGGCGCGCTGGCCGGGCGCCATCGCCTTGTCCATGAAGGTCTCGAAGCGGATGTACTTTGCACCCGATGTCGGCTTGGCGAGCGCCACCAGCTTCGACAGGGGGAAACCGGTCCACGGCACCGACATGGACCACGCCTCGACGCAGCGGTGACGGTAGAGCCGCTCCTCCAGGCCGATCTTCCGTATCAGGTCATCGACCCCGATCTCGAACGGCTTCTCGACGAGACCGTCGATCTTCAGGGTCCAGGGCTGCGTCTTGAGCGCGTTGGCGGCCGGCAGCACGGACTTCGATGTGCCGAACTCATAGAAGTTATTGTAGTCGCCGCTGAACCGCTCCGGGGTCAGCGGCCGGTCGAGGGTGAAGGCGGGGTTGCGCGGCGCCGGATAGAGCGGCCCATCACCCGTGGCCGCGAAGGCGCTCCGGCCGCCGAGCACGGAGCCGGCGGCGAGCCCGGCCGCGGCGCCGATCAGCGCCCGCCGGTTGAGGAAAACGGCCTCGGGCGTAGCCTGACTCTCCGGGATCTCCCACCCGCGCCTGCTTCGGATCACCATCGCCGTCTCCTCGCCTGTTCTGCGCGAACAACCCACAGATCGGCCGGGGCCGACAGGGGCGCAAGCGCCGCAGGCTCACCATTCGGCGATCGGGGACGGGCGGTTACCTGTCGTGGCGATGACGATCCGCCGCGGGCGAGACAAGCTCAGCCCGGGGGCGTCTCGTCGCGCAGGACCCGGCGCAGCACCTTGCCGACATTGGTCTTGGGCAGCGCGTCGTGCAGCACCACCCGGCGGGGCACCTTGTAGCCGGTAAGCTGGGTGCGGGCATGGGCCCGCAGGGCGTCGGTCGAGACGGCCGGATCCTTCATGACCACGTGGGCGACCACCATCTCGCCGGTCTCCTCGCTCGGCGCACCGACCACGGCGCATTCGAGCACCCCCGGATGGGCGGCCAGCACCTCCTCGACCTCGTTCGGGTAGACGTTGAACCCGGAGACGAGGATCATGTCCTTCATCCGGTCGACGATCTTGATCTGGCCGTCCGGCTCCATCACGGCGATGTCGCCGGTGCGGAAGAAGCCGTCCGACGTCATCGCCCGTGCGGTCTCCTCGGGCTTGTTCCAGTAGCCGCGCATCACCTGGGGACCGCGCACGCAGATCTCACCCGGCTGGCCCCGCGGCACCGGCTTGCCGGCGGCATCGCGGATCGAGACCTCGGTGGACGGGAACGGGTAGCCGATCGTCCCGGAGAATTCCTTTATGCCGGGCGGGTTGGCGCTCACCACCGGCGATGTCTCCGACAGGCCGTAGCCCTCCAGGATGGTGTTGCCGGTGAGCGCCTTCCAGCGCTCCGCCACCGGTCGCTGCACCGCGGTCCCGCCGCCGACCACGAAGTCGAGATGGGAGAAATCGACCGTGTGGATCTTTGGGTGGTTGATCAGCACGTTGAACAGCGTGTTCACGCCCATCAGATGCGTGAAGCGGTGACGGCTCAGGGTCTTCACCATGCCGTCGCAGTCGCGTGGATTGGGGATCAGCAGGCAGGACCCGCCGTTGCGCATGAACTGGAAGAAGCAGGCCGTCAGCGCGAAGATGTGGTAGAGCGGCAGGGCCGTGACGGCGCAGCGGAGGATGCTCGGATCCTTCGAATTGAAGAACAGCTGCGACTGCTCGACATTGGCCATGACGTTGCGGTGGGTGAGCATCGCCGCCTTCGCGACCCCCGTGGTCCCGCCGGTATATTGCAGGAAGGCCAGATCCTCCGGATCGACCGGCACCGAGGCGTGCGGCATGCCGCTGCCCCGGCGCAGGGCCGTCGTGAACGGCAGCGCCAACCCGTCCGGCAGCCGGAACGGCGGCACGGCCTTGCGCACGTGGCGGCTGGCGAGATTGATGACGTGACCCTTCAGCCCGAGCCCGTCGCCGGGGCCGACGAGCAGGACGCGCTCGAGCGCGACATCCGCCAGCGCCCCCGCGACGGTCGCGCCGAAATTCTCCAGCACGATCAGAAACCGGGCGCCGGAATCGTTGATCTGCTGTGCGAATTCCCGGGGCGTGTAGAGCGGGTTGACGTTGACCACCGTCCCGCCGGCCGAGAGCACGCCGAACAGCGCCACTGCGTAGGCCGGCACGTTCGGCAGCATGATCGCGACGCGGTCGCCCTTGGCGAGGCCCTGCGCGCGCAGCCAGGCGGCGAGCGCCCGGGCCTGCTTGCCGAGGCTCGCATAGGTCATGGTCGAGCCGAAGCACAGGATCGCCGGGCGATCGGCGAAGGCGGTGACGCTGGTCTCGAACAGATCGACCAGGGTGCCGAGCGACTCGACATCGATCTCGGCCGGGACGCCTGGCGGGTAAGAAGCGAGCCACGGCCGCGGCGACAGGTTCGTGAAGGCGGGATCCGGCTCGGACCCATGCCGGCGCGCCGCCGTGCCCTGTTCGATCACGCTGGCCTCGCGCATCGCGTCGTCTCCCGCGGGCACGGCTCTCGACGGCCGCGTCCCGTCCCTACGCAGAACCGCCCGACTGTGGGCGAACGGGCGGCCACTAGCAAGGCGGCGGCCTCAGGCGCTTCGACGAAGCCGGCTCAATGTCGTGAGCAGGACGTGCGGCAGGGCGGCGACGACGAGCAGCAGCGCGGCGAGGCCCGCCTCGGCAGGGCGGAAGGCCCGGCGCGGCCAGGCTCCGATCCCGAGATCGCCGGAGAGCCCGATCACGCAGGCGCCGAACCAGAGGGCCAGGAAGGCCAGCAGGCCGGCGCCGATTCGCCGGAGACTCGGGCGGAGGGGCCGGTTGGCCGCGATCGCGAATAGGCCGAGGATCCCGCCGAACAGCGCCGCCGCGACCCCGGCGCCGAGCCCGTAGGCCAGCCACAGGGGCTGATGCGTCAGGAACGCCATCCCGCCGGTGGCGAAGCCGCCGCGCAGGATCAGGCCCCCGGAGGTCGGGTAGAGGCCAATTAGGGTGAGGGCCGCGGCGCCGACTGTGGCGAACAGGATTCGTCGGAGTGCGGAGGCCGGCCCCGGGCCGGCCGCCACCGTCGCGAGATACGCCAGCCCGTAGACCAGCGCGAAGGCGAAGAGCGGATAGCGGGCGATGAAGTAGCCGTAGATCCAGGGCTCGAACGCCTCCGGCACGCCGGAGCGCTGGCTGAGACCGGTGATGGCCACCAGCACCAGCGCGGAGAGCATGGCCAGGATCGGGATCGCCGCGAGGAGGTTTCTGTTTGTGGTTCTCACAGACACATGCGTCCGGTCATGCGCGACGGCTCCGCTCCACGACGCTTGATCGGCGCTCCTCCAACCCAACCCCCCTCATCCTGAGGCGTGAGCGAAGCGAGCCTCGAAGGAGCCCTCCAGCCAGCCACGCGATCCCTGGAAATCTCCTTCGAGGGCGCCGCTGCGCGTCGCCACCTCAGGATGAGGAGGTTGGGTTGGATAGACGTGAGTAAGGACAGAGCCAGCCTCGGTCGAATCCCGCGGGCGCGGTAGCGTCGCGCCCGCGATCCGCCTCACCGCGCCTCGTAATGGTCCCGCACCAGCCGGTCGAGCAGGCGCACGCCCCAGCCGGCGCCCCAGCTGCGGTTGATCTCGCTGGCGTTCGACGACATCGCCACGCCCGCGATGTCGAGATGGGCCCACGGCACCTCTTCGACGTAGCGCTTGATGAACGAGGCCGCGGTGGCGGCGCCGCCGTGGCGGCCGCCGGTGTTCTTCATGTCGGCGAACTTGGAGTCGATCGCCTTGTCGTAGGCCGGGATCAGCGGCATCCGCCAGACCTTCTCGCCGGTCGCCTCGCCGGCGGCGTTGATGTTGGCGGCGAGCGCGTCGTCGTTGGAGAACATCCCGGCGATGTCCTGGCCGAGCGCCACGATGATCGCCCCGGTCAGGGTCGCGAGGTCGATCATCGCCTTCGGCTTGGCGCTGCGGACGATGTGGGTGATCACGTCGGCGAGCACGAGGCGGCCTTCCGCGTCGGTGTTGATCACCTCGATGGTCTGGCCGGACATAGAGGTGATGATATCGGAGGGGCGGTAGGAGCCGCCATCCGGCATGTTCTCGACGATGCCGATGGCGCCGACGACGTTGCAGCGGGCCTTGCGGGACGCGAGCGCGTGGAGCGCCCCGACCACAGCGGCCGCGCCGCCCATGTCGCCCTTCATGTCCTCCATGCCGCCGCCCGGCTTGATCGAGACGCCGCCGGAATCGAAAACCACGCCCTTGCCGATGAAGGCGATGGGTGCCTCGCCGGCCGGGCCGCCGTTCCAGCGCATGATCACGACCCGCGGCTCGCGGACCGAGCCCTGCGCCACGGCGAGCAGCGCGCCCATGCCGAGCTCGCGCATCCGCGCCGGCTCCAGCACCTCGATCTCGACGCCGAGCTTCGACAGCTCCGAGGCGCGTTTGGCGAATTCCTCGGGGAAGAGCACGTTCGGCGGCTCGTTCACGAGGTCGCGGGCCAGGATCACGCCCTCGGACAGGGTCCGGGCGGCCTCGCCCTCGCGCGACGCCGTGCCGTGCTCGGCGAGCAGCAGGGTGAGCGCGGTGCCGCCCTTTTCCTCGGCGTCGGGCTTCTTCTTGGTCTTGTAGCGGTCGAACGTGTAGGTGCGCAGGCGCGCGCCGAGGGCGAACTCGCCGGCCTGCGCGGCGCTCACCGTCGTGCCCGGCCAATCGAGCACCACCCGGGCCGAGCGGCTGGATACCTTGCTGGCGGTGAAGCCGCCGAGCACCGGCCAGTCGATCTTGGTCCGGTCCTTCTCGGAGCCCAGCCCGACCACCACCAGCCGGTCGGCATGGATCCCTGCCGGCGCCGGCAGGCTTAGGGCGCTGAGCGAGCGGCCCTTGAATTTTTCGGATGCCGCGGCCTTGGCGACGAGGTCGGCGCCCGCGCTGCCGAGCGCCGTGCGCGCCGCAGAGCCCAGGGCGAGGTCGTCGCCGACGAACACCACGAGATCGCCCGATCCCCCCGGGCCCTGGCCGCCCTGCTCCATGGGGCCGAAACCGATCTCGATACCGTCCGCCATACCCGTCGTCCTGCCCAATGTTCCGCAGCCGTTCCCACGCTCGGGCCGTGCCGTAGGGCGTGGTCCGCTCTGTGTAGCCGGTGAGGCGGCAAACGCAACGCGGCGCGACAGCCCTGGAATCGCCCCTTTTGTCGGGTCCCTGCCGAGCCCGGGGGCGAGGGAACGGGCGGGACTGCCGGGCCAATGAGGCAGATCGAGCGCTACATCTTTCGGATCGCCCTGGGCGCCAGCCTCGCCTGCCTGATCGGCCTCACCGGCACGATCTGGCTGACGCAGGCCCTGCGCGAGCTCGATCTGGTGACCGCCAAGGGGCAGACGCTCCTGGTCTTCTTGTTCGTCACCGGGCTGTCGCTGCCGACGCTGATCGTGGTGATCGCGCCCGTGGCCCTGTTCATCGGCGCCGTCTACGCGCTGAACAAGCTCAACGGCGATTCCGAGCTGATCGTGATGTCGGCGGCCGGCATGCCCCCGCGCGCGCTGCTGCGCCCGTTCCTGACGCTGGCACTGTTCGTGAGCTTTCTGGTGGGCTTCCTGGTGCTGGTGGTGATGCCGGCGAGCTTCCAGGAACTGCGCGACGTGATCACCCGGGTCCGGGGCGACTTCATCGCGAACGTCGTCAAGGAGGGGCAGTTCACCCAGCTCGACAACGGCATCACCTTCCATTTCCGCGAGCGCGGGCCGGGCGGCGTGCTCAAGGGCCTGTTCATCCAGGACCGGCGGGAGGCCGGCAAGACCAAGGTCTACCTGGCCGATCGCGGCACGGCCGCGGATATCGACGGGCAGAGCTTCTTGATCCTGGAGAACGGCAGCGTTCACCAACAGCAGAAGGACTCGCGGGATTCCTCGATCCTGACCTTCGAGCGCTACACGATCGACCTCGCGGCGTTCGCGCCGCCGGATTCCGACACGGTCTACAAGCCCCGCGAGCGCTCGACCGCCCAGCTCCTGTTCCCCGACCAGACCGAGGGCTACTACAAGCTCCAGAAGGGCCGGTTCCGGGCGGAGCTGCACGACCGGCTCTCGGCCTGCCTCTACCCGCTGGCCCTCGTCTTCATCGCCTTCGCGGCGCTCGGCGACCCGCGCACCACCCGCCAGGGCCGCGGGCTCGCCATCGCCGGGGCGATCCTGGCCGTGGTCGGGTTGCGGATCGCGGGCTTCGCCGCGGTGAGCGCGGCCACGCGCAGCGCCGGGGCGGTGGCGGCGATCTACGGCGCACCGATCCTGGCGATCGCGCTCTCCTGCCTGCTGATCTTCTTCGGGCCGCGGGTGCGCGCCTTCAACGCGGCGCTGGCGGGCGCCCTGCGCGCCCTGTTCCGCGCCCCGCGCCTCGTCCCGGCACGCTGAGCCCCCGATGCTGATCGGTCCGACCCTCGGGCGCTATTTCGCCGCCCGGTTCGCCCGCACGGTGCTCGGCGTCTTCGTCACCGTGTTCGCCCTGGTCTACACCCTCGACTTCGTCGAGCTGCTACGCCGCGCCGGCGAGGCCGAGGGGGCCTCCACCGGATTGATGGCGCAGCTCTCACTCTACCGCACCCCCGCGGTGGCCGAGGGCGTGCTGCCCTTCGCGGTCTTGTTCGGCTCGATGGCAGCCCTGCTCCAGCTCTCGCGCAAGCTGGAACTGGTGGTCGCCCGGGCGGCCGGGATTTCCGCGTGGCAGTTCCTCCAGCCCGGCTTCTTCGTGGCCCTGGCGCTCGGGGCGGTGGCGGTCGGGATCTACAACCCGGTCTCGGCCCTGCTCAAGCAGCGATCCACCGAGATCGAGGCGAAGATTTTCGCCAAATCGACCAAGGCCGGCTCCGGCAAGGACCTCTGGATCCGCCAGCGCGGCCTCGACGGCGAGGCGATCATCCGGGCCGAGACCGCCATCGAGGGCACCACCACCCTGGCTGGCGTCTCGGTCTTCACCTTCGACGCGGCCGGCAAGTTCGCCGAGCAGATCATGGCCGCCCGGGCGACGCTCCATGACGGCTACTGGGAACTCACCGACGTGCGCCTGCTGGCCCCGGACGCGCCGCCTGAGTCGTTCGACACCTACCTAATCGCCTCGAACCTCGACCCCGGGCAGGTCCGGCAGCGCTTCACCCCCCCGGAATCTGTGCCTTTCTGGCAACTTCCCACAACCATCGCGCGGACCGAGCGGGCCGGTCTCGACGCCACCCGATACCGTCTTCAGTACGATGTCCTGTGGGCTCGACCGGTCCTGTTCCTGGCGATGGTGATCGTCGCTGCAACCGTTTCCTTACGGTTCTTCCGCTTTGGTGGGGTCGGTAAACTCGTCCTCGGCGGTGTGGCGGCGGGCTTCGCCCTCTACGTGGTCCGACAGGTCATGGAGGGGCTCGGCGCGTCCGGACTCGTCGCCGCACCGGTGGCGGCCTGGTTCCCGGCCGTGGTAGGCAGTCTTCTCGGTACGCTTACGCTTCTGTACCAGGAAGACGGCTGACGCCCGTGATCCATCGCGGGACGGGAGACGGGTGTGTGAGGTTGGTGGCGGATCACGTCACAGGGGTTGGGTCGCGCGTTGCGTAAGGTCGCCCACATCCTGCGGAAGACGGCCCTCCTGGCTGCGCTGGCGCTCGCCGCGCCGCTGGCCGGGGGCGTCTTGGCGCATGCCCAGGGGATGGCCGCGCCCAAGCTCGGCAAGCCGGGCGACAAGCTGCTCGTCGAGGCCGGCGAGCTGATCTACGACAACGATCACAACACGGTGACCGCCCGGGGCAACGCCGAGCTGCATTACGGCCCGCGGACCCTCCAGGCCGACAGCGTGCGCTACGATCGCGGCACCGGCCGGGTCTTCGCCCAGGGCAACGTCCGGCTCACCGAGGCCGATGGCGGCGTCGTGACCGGCGAGCGCATGGAGCTCACCGACGATTTCAAGACCGGCTTCATCGACGCGTTCCGGGGGCAGCAGACCGTGCAGCGGCGCGCCGAGACGGTGCGCACGCGCTTCTCCGCGCCGCGGGCCGAGCGCCTGAGCGGCGAGCAGACCAGCTTCGAGGCCGGCAGCTACACCGCCTGCGAGCCGTGCAAGGACAATCCGGAGACGCCGCCGCTCTGGCAGATCCGCGCCAAGAAGATCATCCACGACAACGAGACCCACACGATCTACTTCGACGATTCCACGCTGGAGATCGCCGGGATCCCGGTCGCGTACCTGCCGTATTTCGAGGCCGCCGACCCGACCGTGCGGCGCAAGACCGGCTTCCTGACCCCGCGCTTCATCTCGACCACGGCGCTCGGCCGGGGCGTGTCGCTGCCGTACTTCATCAACCTCGCGCCGAACTACGACCTGACCATCACCCCGACCCTGCTGAGCCGCCAGGGCGTGCTCGGCCAGGCCGAGTTCCGCCAGCGGATCGACAACGGCTTCTACAACATCCGCGTCTCGGGCATCTCGCAGACGACGCCGTCGGCGTTCCTGCCGAGCCCGCTCGGGGCCGGCGAGCGCGACTTCCGCGGCTCGGTGGAGTCGCAGGGGCGTTTCTACATCAACGACCGGTGGCGGACCGGCTGGGACCTCGTCGGCGTCACCGACAAGTGGTTCCTCGACAATTATCGGATCCGCAACCAGAACATCACCACGGATTATTTCCGCGAGGCGACCTCGACCGCCTACCTGGTCGGCCAGGGCGACCGGTCGTGGTTCGAGGCGCGGGGCTACTACTTCAAGGGCCTGTCGAGCTTCGACTGGCAGAAGCAGCAGCCGGTGGTCGCGCCGGTGATCGATTACGACAAGCGGGTCAACGGGCCGTCGGAGATCGGCGGCGAGGTTCGGTTCCAGGCCAACATCACCAGCCTGACCCGCGAGACCACCCAGTTCCAGGGGTTGCCGCGCACCTCGAGCTACCTGTTCTCGCCGAGCGTGAACGGCGTCAGCTTCCCGCTCTACCAGACCTGCACCTACTTCCAGCGGGGCTTGTGCGCGATCGACGGGCTCGCCGGCACCAACACCCGCGCCTCGGCCGAGTTGTCCTGGCGCCGGAGCTTCATCGACGAGTGGGGCCAGAAGTTCACGCCGTTCGCGTATCTGCGCACCGACGCGTTCTTCACCAATCCCAGCTTCTCCGGCTACCAGAACGACCTCGCCCCCCAGGTCGCCAAGATCGACGACGGCTTCGCCGGCCGGGTGATGCCGGCGATCGGGCTCGATTACCGCTACCCGTTCGTCGCCAATTTCGGCGCGCTGGGCGTCCACACCCTGGAGCCGATCGGCCAGATCATCGCGCGCCCGTCCGAGACCCGGATCGGCCGCCTGCCGAACGAGGATGCCCAGAGCCTGGTGTTCGACGACACCTCGCTGTTCGAGTGGGACAAGTTCTCGGGCTACGATCGGGTCGAGGGCGGCGTCCGCACCAATCTCGGTGGCCAATATTCCGTGGTCACGCCGTCGGGCTGGTACACCAACATCATGTTCGGCGAGTCGATCCAACTCGCCGGGGTGAACTCGTTCCGCCGGGGCGACATCGCCAATGTCGGGCTCGATTCCGGCCTGGAGACCCAGCGCTCCGACTTCGTCGGGCGGTTCCAGGTCTCGCCGAACCAGAACATCACCTTCATCACCCGGGCGCGGTTCAACCAGGCGGATTTCCACGTCTCCCGTCTCGAGACCGGCGCGACGGCGCGGTTCGCGCCGTTCCTGCCGCTCACGGTCTCGGCCTTCTACTCGTATTACGAGGCGCAGCCGCTGCTCGGCTACAGCCACTACCGCGAGGGCGTGACCGCCACCGCCACCTACAACATCACGCCGAATTGGTTCATCTCGGGCTCGCTGCTGGTGGACCTCACGCACTATCTCGACGTGCGCAACACCTACACGGACGCCTTGTCGTCGTACCTGTCCAACCCGATCGGCACGGTCCCGACCTACGAGAACCCCGGCCGGTTCTACCTCTCCGGCGCGAGCTTCGGCGGCGGCTACCAGGACGAGTGCACGACCATCTCGCTCAACTACATCAACTCGCCGATCGCCACCGCGACGGGCGTGCGCGAGCGCAACCAGACCGTGCTGCTCCGCCTGGAACTGAAGACGCTGGGCGAGGCGGACCTCCGCCAGAACGTCGGCACCGCCACCACCGCGGACGGCATCGCGACGGTGCGGTAGTTTTTTGGGATTCTTGGGACTTCCCAAGCGTCCGGCGTTTCCCATCCAGCCCGCAGGGGACTAGCTCCCGGGTCGAATGCGGCTCGACTGAAGGCCCGTTCGGACAATGACACGCGCTCTCCTTCCACAGGACTGGAAGGGAAACGCGTGCCGCCGTCGCCCTTATGCTATCGGGAATCGGAGTTCGCAGGTCATCGTGGTGTTGACGTCGGGCACGGCAATGACAGATTTTGTGGTAGGCACGGTCTAAGCCGCCGCCATTCGCCGCGCCATGTCGGGGTTACGGCTGCCGTGAGTGCTCCCTAGCTCACCGGCTTGCCACTGTGTCGATAGGGTTCTGGACGCGGCCCAAGAAACTATGGCGACAGAGTTTGGGGTTTCCGACAAATGATGGAAACTGGGCAACGTCGACCTGGAGGCAGCGGGCTGCTACCGAACGGTAAGGGCACAGCTATTGGTGCGCGCTTTCAACCCGACATGTTTGGACTGTCCGACGCATGGACCGATACCTATCCCGATTTGAAGTCCTCACGATCTGAAGCTGTTCGCGTAATCATTAAAGGCCGTCGTTGCTATCAGATTTGCCCGCACCACTGTCGGGATGCTCGGGAGGCGAACTGATGGTGCGCGTGCTTGGGATGGTCGATGGTCGACAAGTCATTGAGAGAGATTTTTTTATCTTCAAGACGGATCAAATTATAGAAATAATACCATTCTCTGACGATTCGGACTACAAAATACTATTCAATGTTGAGATTGTAGAAAGATCCGGATCGAAGACAATCAGAAGCGCCGAGGGTGAGTCTACTTACAAGATAACACATCAGCGTGACTGGTTTGATGGAAAAACCTCTGCCTATTTGGGGAGTTCATCGTTCGCTTCCGATGAAGACTATCGCTATTTTCTCTCTTTTTCCGTCATGCCGATAGGAATTCAATCGCGTTTTGCCTTTCAAATGAACTACATTATTTCGAGAGAGGCGCAGAAATGAGCGGCGGGATCAAAAAACATACCTCGCCGCTTCGCGATGCCACAGGTTTGTCTCCAGCCGATTTCAGTCCGAGCTCTGGAACTTCTGCCGATGGTACGGATGGCGGCGATGGAGGGAATGTGAACGACATGGAACGAAGAGTCGCTACACTAGAAAAGAATTTTGAAAAACTTGACGTTAAAATCGACAAATTGACAGAGCTCGTCCAGGGCCTTGTCCATAAAACGACTGAGCGTCTCGGTGCCATTGAAGGCCGCCTGACTGGTATCGAAAAAACTCTAGATGCGAAAGCTGCAAAGAGCGACCTTGGACCGCTTCAGGAGAAGCTTGGTGACATTACGGGCCAGTTTAAAAACGTCCCTGGTATCGGTTCGATGATTACGCTCGTCCTCGCAACGCTTGCCGGCTCGCTCGGCGGCGCGGCAACTTTGGCGTATACGCTGGCCAAGTATTTACATCCATGATCTATATTTCGATTGCGCTAGAGCCGTTCCTGATCGCTTTGCAATCGGGAACAGCTTTAAGCTCTTGATTCACCGCACTCGCTGACGCCGAACCAGGGTCCACTTTGGCGGCGAGCGCTCTAAGTTTATGGGCAACTGCGCCCTCGATGCATCCTTGACGCGGAGAGGACCCGATCCTTCCTGTGACGGAACTAGGGTTAGGCGTCGCGGGTGCCAGCACCCGAAATAGGTCAGATGCACTTCGGCCCCACCGGCGCTATAGACCCGAAATGCCGCCTCTCGCCCTCACCCTTGGAGACCCGGCCGGGATCGGCCCGGAGCTGGCGCTCAGCGCCTGGCTCGCGCGCGGCGGCGCAAATCCGCTGCCGCCGTTCTTCCTGGTCGCCGATCCGGATTTCATCGAGCGCCTGGCGAACCGCCTCCACCGGCTCGTCCCGGTGGCCGAGGTCGACCCCGAGACCGCCGCCGAGGTGTTTCCCCGGGCGCTGCCCGTCGTGCCGCTGCCGAGTGGCGCCAAAATCTCCGCCGAGCCCGGCGCGCCAGATTCCGCCAATGCGGGGGCGGTCATCGAGTCCATTACCGCCGCCGTCGCCTTCGTGGCGGCCAAGCGCGCCAGCGCCGTGGTGACCAACCCGATCGCCAAGTTCGTGCTGACTCGGGCGGGCTTCGCCCATCCCGGCCATACCGAGTTCCTGGCCGCCCTCTCGGTCCCGCCGGGCCGCACCCCGCCGCGCCCGGTGATGATGATCTGGAGCGACGATCTCGCCGTGGTGCCGGTGACGATCCACGTGCCGCTGAAGGACGTGCCGGGCCTGCTCACCCAGGAACTGGTGGAAGAGACCGCCCGGATCGTCGCCCGGGATCTGCGCGACCGGTTCGGCCTGCCGGAGCCGCGCTTGGTGCTGGCCGGCCTCAACCCGCATGCCGGCGAAGCCGGAACGATCGGCCACGAGGATCGCGACGTGCTCGCCCCCGCGGTGGCCCGGCTGCGGGCCGCCGGCATCGACATCCGCGGGCCGCTCCCGGCCGACACCCTGTTCCACGCCCGCGCCAGGGCGACCTACGACGTCGCCCTGGCGCCGACCCACGACCAGGCGCTGATCCCGATCAAGACCATCGCGTTCGACGACGGCGTCAACGTCACCCTCGGGCTGCCCTTCGTGCGGACTTCGCCCGACCACGGCACCGCCTTCGACATCGCCGGAACGGGCATCGCCCGGCCCGATAGCCTGATCGCCGCCCTGCGGCTGGCGCGGCGGCTCGCCGACACCGAGGCGGCGCGCATCGGTCGGGGGCCTGTCGGCGCCGACATCATCCCGTTCAGCATCTATGCCGGACGGCCGCGCGCCTCGGGCGCCCAGCATTTCGACGCCGAGGACGAGCTGTGAGCGACGGAGACGGTCTGCCGCCGCTGCGCGAGGTCGTCGCCCGGCACGGGCTGGAGCCCAAGAAGGCCCTCGGCCAGAATTTTTTGTACGATCTGAATCTGACGGGTCGGATCGCCCGCGCGGCTGGGCCGCTCGACGGTGTCACCGTGGTCGAGGTCGGGCCGGGCCCCGGCGGCCTGACCCGGGCGCTTCTGGCCGAGGGCGCGTCCCGGGTCGTGGCGATCGAGCGCGATCCCCGGGCCTTGCCGGCTCTGGCTGAGATCGCCGCGCATTATCCCGGCCGGCTCGAGGTGGTGGATGCCGACGCCCTGGCCTTCGATCCCCGGCCGCTGATCGGCACTGGCCCCGCCCGGATCGTGGCGAACCTGCCTTACAATGTCGGCACGGCGCTGCTCACCGGCTGGCTCGACGGCGAGGTCTGGCCGCCCTGGTGGGACCAAGCGGTGCTGATGTTCCAACGCGAGGTCGCCGAGCGCATCGTCGCCGGGCCGGAGACCCGGGCCGATTACGGCCGGCTCGGCGTGCTGTGCGGCTGGCGCACGGAAGCCGACATCCTGTTCGATGTGAGCCCCTCGGCCTTCGTGCCGCCGCCGAAGGTCACGTCCAGCGTGGTGCGGCTGGTGCCCCGCGCGCGGCCCCTGCCCTGCCGGGCCGGCGCCCTCGAAGCCGTGACCCGGGCGGCCTTCGGCCAGCGCCGCAAGATGCTCCGCCAGAGCCTGAAGGCACTGACCCCCGAGCCCGGCGCGCTGTTGGCGGTGGCCGAGATTCTGGAGACGGCCCGGGCCGAGGAGGTGCCGGTGGCCGGGTTCGTCACCCTCGCCAACCTGTGGGACGCGGCGCGCGGACGGTAAAACAGTCGGCCGAGTGTTCCGAGATCACGCTTCGGTTTCGACCTCCACCCCGTCATTCCGGGGCCGCGAAGCGGAGCCCGGAATCCAGAAACGCAGGTGATGCAAGACTTTGCACCGCTGGCGGCTCTGGATTGCCGCCTCCGGCGGCCCCTTCGGGTCCGGGCTCGCCTGCGGCGCCCCGGAATGACGGGTCTGATTCCACGGCTGCTGGAACGCCCGATCCGGCGCCTGCCCAAAAATAAAAAACCGGCGCCGCGGAAACGGCGCCGGCTGGAAGGGCGCGTCCCGGCCTGAGTAGCCGGGACGCCAAGTCGCAAAACTAGCGGGTCTGCTGGATCGCCGAGAGCACCCAGCCGCGGCCGGGCTGGCGCTGGAAGGTCCAGAGCTCCGTCGCCTCCGGGGCCGGCTCGGTCTTCACGATCCGGCCGCTGGCGCGGTCGACCATGACGTCCTTGAGAGCGTAGCGCATCGCCACGGTGGCGTAGTCGGTGCGGTCCTCGCCCCAGGCTTCCGCGAGGTCGCCCTGCAGCAGCTTCACGTCCGTGATCTTGTTGACCACGCCCTGGGCAGCGTTGTTGCGCAGCTCCTCGTCGAAGTAGCCGGCCATCTCGGGCGTCGTCAGGTTACCCAAAGTCACGCGATCCTCGCGGGAATAGGCATCCTGGATGTCGCCGAGCAGGCGCTCGAACGCCTGGTAATCGGCCGGGCTGATCTCGACCTTGCGGGTCTGCACCGGACGGGCGCCGCCGAAGGAACCGCCGGCAGCCGGGTTCGGGCCGCCCGTCGGGCCACCCGGGTTCGGGCCGCCGTCCAGCGTCGAGCGGGCGTAGGGCGCACCGGCGCCGGCCGGCTCGCTGCGGCGGCGAAAGAACCGCACCGCCAGCATGACGACCAGCACCACGAGGCCGACCTGGAACAACAGGCCGATCATGGAGGCGAGGCCGCCGAGGCCGCCGAAGAAGCCGCCGCCGAGCAGGGCGCCGAGCAGGCCGGCGCCGAGCAGGCCCGCGAAGAAGCCGCCGCCGAAGCGACGCCCAGGTGCGGCCGGAGCCTGCATGCCGGGATTGGACATGCCGGGGGACGGCGCTGTCTGGGACCGCTGCATGGTCATGCCGCCGCCCGGCGCCGTCGGCGTGGCCGAGGGGGCGGTGTAGGTCCGCGAGCCGCGCGAACCGAAGGATCCGCCGCCGCCCGGACGGGCTTCTGCGACGGGGGCCGCGACGGTCAGGGCAGCGGCCAGCGCCAGGAAGGCGGCCGTGCGCCGACGGCGCGAGAATTGGGTGAGCATGTACGCGCCTCTGAGGACGAGAACCGAATGGCGGAGATCGCCGACGATCATATGGTGACGGCTCAGCGCGGGTTTTAGTCCGCGCCTCTCGACGTCGTGATGACGTTTGTCGCCGGCCGTTGCGTCAGTGCAGCGTCCGGTCCGGCGCGGCCGGGAAGGCGAGGCGCACCTCGGTGCCCTCCCCGGCCCGGCTGTCCAGGGTGATCGTGCCGTTCTGGCGCTTCATCAGGCCGTGGACGATGGCGAGGCCCGCGCCCCGTCCGGCCTCGCGGCTGGTCTGGAACGGCGCCAGCGCCCGGGCCAGCATCTCGGGCGACATGCCCGTCCCGGTATCGCTTACCGTGATCCCGACCGTGCCCGGCCCGGGCTGGTACATGGCCCGGTCGTTCGGATCGACCCGGAAGGTCGAGAGCGTGAGGGTGCCGCCGCTCGGCATGGCCTCGCCGGCATTGGCGACCAGATGCCGCAAGGCAAACTCGATCTGGGTCGGGTTGCTGATCGCCCGCGGCAGCCCGGGCGTGGTGTTGACCGTGAGGCGGATCCCGGCCGGCAGGTCCGGCGCGAGGCGCTGCGCCAGATCCGCTACGATGGCGTCGAGGTCCACCGGCCGCACGTCCGGAGCGATCCGGCGGGAATAGGCCAGGAGCTGGCGGGTCAGGATCGCGGCCCGCTCCGTGGCGTCGGCTGACCGCACGAGCGCCCGCTGGATGAACGGCTCGGGCCTATCGCCCAGACGGCGCTTCAGGCCGTCGATATAGCCGATCAGGATCTGGAGGAAGTTGTTGAACTCGTGGGCGACGCTGTTGGTCAAAAGCCCCAGGGCCTCGCGCTGCCGTGACAGCGCCAGCGCCCCCTCGGCCTCGCGCCGCGCGGTCACGTCGAGGATCTGGCAGATACTATCGTCGCCATCCGGCAGCCGCCCCACGGTGAGGTTCGCCCAGAAGCTGGTCCCATCGGAGCGCAAAGCCAGGAATTCCTGCGGCGCCTCGCCTGAAAAATCGGGCGCCGACCCGCGGGTCGCCAGGATCAGGTCGAGGCCGCGGTCGGCAAACGCCCGGGCCGGATGCCCGGTGAGGCGCTCGAAGGCCGGGTTGGCGTAGCGGATCCGACCGCGGGCATCGACGAGAAACGTCGGCGTGGGCAGCGCGTCGAGGAGCGCGCGGGCCTGGCCCCTGAGCGGCCCCTCGCCTTCCGCGCCGTGATCCGTCCCGGGCTGCGTCATGCTGCGTCCGAGCTGAGCGGGTGCGGGAAACCCGCAACGAGGCCCGCGATAGCGAGGAACTGCGGCGGGGCCAAGTGCGGCGGCTGTGTTCTCGGCGGGACGCGCCCTACTGGCGGACCCACATCACCCGGGCCATCCAGGCGACTTCGCCGATGTTGAGGACGCGGTCCTCGTGCTCCGGGTTGAGCGAGACCAGCTCCACGGTCCGGGCGGTGCGGCGCTTCAACTCCTTGGCGAGGACCTCGCCGCCATGGAGGCGCACCACGACCCGGTCGCCCTTGCGGACGCTGGCGGTGGGCGAGACGATCAGCACGTCGCCGTCGCGGAACAGCGGCTGCATGGAATCGCCCTGGATCTCCAGGGCGAAGGCGCGCTCCTCGCCGAGATCCGGGAACTCGATCTCCTCCCAGCCGGCGCCGCCGGTGGGCATGCCCTCGTCGGTGAACAGGCGCCCGGCCCCGGCCTGGGTCAGGCCGATCAGCGGCACCATGGTGCGGGCGGGGATCTCCCTGGCCTCGATCAGCCGCAAAAATTCGTCCAGGCTGGCGCCGGTGGCGGCCAGGACCTTTGAGACGGATTCCGTGGAGGGCCAGCGCTTGCGCCCGTCGGCGCCGATCCGTTTGGAGCGGTTGAAGCTCGTGGCGTCGAGGCCGGCGCGCCGGGCGAGCCCGGAGGCGGAATAGCCGTGGCGCTCCGCCAGGCGGTCGATGGCGTTCCAGATCTGCTCGTGAGACAGCATGTCGGGCTCGGCGGCTCAACCTCGTCGGGCCGGCGCCCCCGTCTCGCCAGCCGGCACCCGGCTGCCTCGGGGGCACGGAGGCAGTCTCCCCGGAGGATGCGGACCGAACCCGCCGGAGAGGCGCGGAATATTGAAAACCGTCACGCGCCCGTCCGAATCAGCGGTTTCGGACGCGGTTCTATGACGCTCAGCCTAGTCGTAGGAAAGTAGAACTACAACCTGCAGAATGCAATCGCCCTTGGAATCGATCTGGTTTCCGGCTGTTGCCGGCGGTCAACGCCCTCTCTCGGGCGTCACTCTGATCGACGCCCATCCAACCCAACCCCCCTCATCCTGAGGTGCCCGGCGATCGAAGATCGCGGGGCCTCGAATGAGCCCTCCAGAAAGCTCTGCGATCCCTGGAGGCCTCCTTCGAGGGCTCCGCTTCGCTACGCCACCTCAGGATGAGGGCTGGGGTGGGATAGACCCCTTCACGACCCCCTCCGCCGGCATAGTCTATCGGTCCCGTCCCGGTCGCCCAATGCTGCCCTCCGCCCTGGTTCCGGTCCCGGGGGCGATGGGCTATGGACGCGCCGACCCCCGGGGAATGACGATGCCGCTCATCTACAAGATCTGTCCGCGTGCCCTCTGGCGCGAGGCCGAGGCGGCGGGCCGATTCACCGGCGCGCCCGTCGATCAGGCCGACGGCTTCATCCACTTCTCCACCGCCGAGCAGACCGCCGAGACGGCCGCCCGCCACTTCGCCGGGCAGGGCGACCTGCTGCTCATCGCCGTCGAGGCCGAGAGGCTGGGCGCGGCCCTGGTCTACGAGCCCTCGCGCGGCGGTGCCCTGTTCCCGCATCTCTACGGCGACCTGCCGCTCGCGGCGGTGGTGTCGGTTGAGGAGATGCCCCTGGGCCAGGATGGGCAGCATGTCCTGCCCGCGGGGATCCCGCGCGCATGATCGCCGCCGCCTTCCCGCTGGTCCGCCCGCTGCTGCACCGGCTTGATGCCGAGCGTGCCCACGATCTGACCCTGCGCGCCCTCGCCCTGCTGCCCCCGGGCAAGCCGGCGGCCGACGATCCGCGGCTCGCCGTCGATCTCCTCGGGCGGCGGTTTCCCAATCCGGTCGGCCTCGCGGCCGGGTTCGACAAGGGCGCCCGGGTGCCGGACGCGATGCTCGGCCTCGGCTTCGGCTTTGTGGAGGTCGGCGGCGTGGTGCCGCGGCCCCAGCCCGGAAATCCGCAGCCGCGCGCCTTCCGCCTTGCCGCCGACCGGGCGGTGATCAACCGCTACGGCCTCAACAGCGAGGGGCTGGATGTGGTGGCCGGGCGGCTCCGGGCCCGGGCCGGTCGTCCCGGCATCGTCGGGGTCAATATCGGGGCCAACAAGGAGTCCACCGACCGGCTGGCCGATTACGTCGCCTGCACCCGGACCCTGGCGCCGCTGGTCGATTTCGTCACCGTCAACGTCTCCTCGCCCAACACGCCGGGCCTGCGCGACCTCCAGGGCGAGGCCTTCTTGGACGAGCTGCTCGCCCGCACGGTCGAGGCCCGGGACGCAGCCGGCGCTCGCGCGGCGGTGTTCCTGAAGATCGCCCCCGACCTGGCCCTCGACGCCCTGGACGCGATCTGCGCCACGGCGCTGAAGCGCGGCGTCCAGGCTTTGGTGGTCTCGAACACCACGGTGGCCCGGCCCGAGAGTCTTCGTGAAAAGAGCCTGGCCCGGGAGACCGGCGGCCTCTCGGGCCGGCCGCTGTTCGGGCCGGCGACCCGGATGCTGGCGCAGACCCGGCTCCGGGTCGGCGACAGGCTGCCGCTGGTGGGCGTCGGCGGCATCGATTCCGCTGAGGCCGCCTGGACGAAGATTCTGGCCGGGGCGAGCCTGATCCAGCTTTACTCGGCGCTGGTCTATGACGGGCCGGGGCTGGTGGATCGCATCAAGGCCGGCCTGCTGAAGCGCATGGCGGCGGACGGCGTCTCCGCCCTCCATCAGGTCGTCGGCCGCGACGCGGAGGAACTGGCCCGCGCGGCGTGAGGGCCTTTCGTTCGGGCTCTTCCCACCCGCTCATCGTCCTTGCGAGCGCAGCGACGCAACCCAGTGCGGCGCGCCAGCGCCGAACGTAGCGTATCCCTAGGTTGCTTCGCTGCGCTCGCAATGACGGATCGGAATCGAGCTTTCGGCGACCCAGTCCGATCGCAACCGAGCGTTCCACCCGCCAATTTAGAAAGACTTTCGCAAGCTGTGA
Organism: Methylobacterium sp. J-072; assembly: GCF_022829425.1. Classification (NCBI taxonomy): domain Bacteria; kingdom Pseudomonadati; phylum Pseudomonadota; class Alphaproteobacteria; order Hyphomicrobiales; family Methylobacteriaceae; genus Methylobacterium; species Methylobacterium sp. J-072. The sequence goes on from NZ_JAKSYK010000192.1 coordinate 151,374, forward strand.
CTTAGCCTGTGCCCCGCGCATGAGGGGCCTGCACGCGCCCTCCATTGTGAGGGGGCCGTCAAGCCGCTTATCTCGCGGTTGCGAATTGGCGAGCCGATCTCGCTTTCAGAGAACATCCAGGACACTCCATGGCCCAGCCTGACGGGGCTCCGAAGCGCTCATCCGCCGCCGGCGGCTGGGGTGCTCTGAAGAGTTGCGGCAAGCACCTGCTCGGCTCGCGCGCGCCGCTGTCGGGAGCGCGCGCCCTGCTGAAGGCCAACCAGCCGGACGGGTTCGATTGCCCGGGCTGCGCCTGGGGCGACCCGGAGCACGGCTCGTCCTTCGAGTTCTGCGAGAACGGCGTGAAGGCGGTCTCCTGGGAGGCCACCGACAAGCGCACGCCGCCGTCCTTCTTCGCCCGCCACACGCTCACCGAGCTGCGGACGTGGAGCGACTACGCCCTGGAGGGCGAGGGCCGCCTCACCCACCCGATGCGCTACGATGCGGCGAGCGACCGCTACCTGCCGGTGAGCTGGGACGAGGCCTTCGCCGAGATCGGCGCGACGTTGCGCGGCCTCGACCGTCCGGACCAGGCCGAGTTCTACACCTCCGGCCGGGCCTCGAACGAGGCCGCCTATCTCTACCAGCTGTTCGCCCGCGCCTACGGGACCAACAACTTCCCCGACTGCTCGAACATGTGCCACGAGGCCAGCGGCGTCGCGCTGATCGACGCCATCGGCATCGGCAAGGGCACGGTCCTGCTGGAGGATTTCGAGAAGGCGGACGCGATCTTCTGCGTCGGCCAGAATCCCGGCACCAACCATCCGCGCATGCTCGGCGACCTGCGCCGGGCGGCCGAGCGCGGCGCCAAGGTCGTGGTGCTGAACCCCGTGCGCGAGCGCGGGCTCGAGCGCTTCGCCGACCCGCAGAACACCGTCGAGATGCTGCGCGGCGCCAGTGGCGCCATCGCCAGCCACTACCTCCAGCCGCGCTCCGGCGGCGACATGGCGGCCTTCCGGGGCATCGCCAAGATCGTGTTTGCCCGCGACGCCGAGGCGCTCACAACTGGCCGCCCGTCGCTCCTCGACAGGGCCTTCCTGGAGCATCACACCGCCGGGCTCGACGCCTACCGGGCCGCCGTGGACGCCACGAGCTGGGAGGCAATCCTCGACCAGTCGGGCCTGACCTACGACGACATCTCCGCCATGGCGGATGTCTATCTCGGCGCCCAGCGGGTGATCGCCACCTGGGCGATGGGCGTGACCCAGCACCGCCACTCGGTGGCGACCGTGCGCGAGATCGCCAACCTGCTGTTCCTGCGCGGCCATATCGGCCGGCCGGGCGCCGGCCTATGCCCGGTGCGCGGCCATTCCAACGTGCAGGGCGACCGCACGGTCGGGATCAACGAGCGCCCCTCGGTGGCCTTCCTCGAATCGCTGGAGCGGCATTTCGGCCTCGCCATGCCGCGCAAGCACGGCCACAACGTCCTGGCCGCGATCCGGGCGATGCGCGACGGCACGTCGAAGGCGTTCATCGGCCTCGGCGGCAACTTCCTGAGGGCGACCCCGGATACCCCGGTGGTGGCGCAGGCGCTGGCCTCCTGCCGCCTGACGGTCCACATCGCGACCAAGCTCAACCACGCCCATCTGGTGCCGGGCGCGATCGGCTACCTGCTGCCCTGCATGGGGCGCACCGAGATCGACCGGAACGCGGCGGGCAAGACCCAGATCGTGACCGTCGAGGATTCGATGAGCATGGTCCACGGCTCGGGGGGCATCAACAAGCCGGCCTCGAAGGAGCTGCGCTCCGAGATCGCGATCATCGCCGGCATTGCCCAGGCCACCGTCGGCTCGGCCGCGATCGACTGGGCCGGGCTCTCGGCCGATTACGACCGGATCCGCGAGGCGATCGCCGCCACGATCCCGGGCTTCTCCGAGTACAACACGCGGGTGCGCAAGCCGCGCGGCTTCATGCTGCGCAACCTCGCCGCCGAGCGGGTGTTCGAGACCGCCACCGGCCGGGCCAACTTTTCCGCCGACGCCCTGCCCGCCGAGACCGAGCATCAGGTCGCAAAGAAGTCGCGGAACACGTTCGTGCTGCAGACCTTCCGCAGCCACGACCAGTACAACACCACGATCTACGGCCTCGATGACCGCTACCGCGGCGTCTACGGCGAGCGGAAGGTGCTGTTCGCTCATCCAGATGACCTCGCCGAGATCCGCGACCGGTTCGGCGAGCGGGTCGACATCGTCGGGCTCCACGCCGACGGCGTGACCCGGCGGGCCGAGGATTTCCGGCTCGTGCCGTTCGACATGCCCCGGGGCGCGGTGGCCGGCTACTATCCCGAGCTGAACGTGCTGGTGCCGCTCTCGACCTTCGGCGAGAGGAGCGACACGCCGACCTCGAAATCGGTGCTCGTCACCCTGGAAGCCCGTGCGGCGGCATGACAGGGCTTCCGGTCGAACGCTCCGGCCGGTTCGTCGTCATCACGCGCGGAGCGAAGTGACCGAGGGCCGCGCGCCATCTGAAGACCATGGCGCCATGCTGGGTTGCTTCGCTTCGCTCGCCATAACGGTCAGGCAGCGGGGCGCCGACCCGGACACCCTATGAGCCAGCCGATGGATCGCCCGCTCGACGAGGTGGCGTTCGTCGCCGCCCTCGACCGCATCACCGCGACGCATCCCGGGATGGATCCGCTGGAAGCGGGGCTGCTGGCGGCCCTTGATCTCGGCCTGCCCGGCGACAGCCGCGCCTTCGCCCGCACCTTCGCGGTGGAGCACGCCCTGGTGCTCCGTGCCGTCGCCGCGCTGGAGGAAGCCGGCCGGGTCACTGTCACAAGCCGTGATTCGCGCACCCAGCGGACGCGCTACGACGCGGTGTAGGCGGCGGCTTCGAGCGCCGCGACGTCGAGCTTGACCATAGTCTGCATGGCCGTGAACACCCGGGCGGCCACCGCGGGGTCGGGGTCGGCGAGCAGGCGCGGCAGCATGTCCGGAAAAATCTGCCAGGGCACGCCCCAGCGGTCGCGCAGCCAGCCGCACATGATCTCCGTCCCGCCCTCCGCGATCAGGGCGTGCCAGAGGCGGTCGACTTCCGCTTGGTCGGCGCAAGCGATGGCGATCGAGGCGGCGGTGCCGTAATCGGCCGGCGCGCCGCCGTTCAGGGCCTGGAAGCTTTGGCCGCCGATGGTGAAGGTGATCAGGATCACGTCGCCGGGCTCGCCCCCGGGCCAGGGACCCGGTGCCCGCAGGATCTCCCCGAGGCTGGAGCCGGGCACGAGTGAGACGTAGAAGCGCGCCGCCGCCTCGCCGTCGCGGGCGAACCACAGGCAGGTGCTGACCTTCGACATGGCGGCATCTCCGTGCGGCCGGGATCGGGAGCTACAAGCCGGCTGCGAGCGCCGCGAGCTGATCGGCGCAGCGGCCCCAGCCGTCGTGGAAGCCCATGGCCTCGTGCGCCGCGCAATCGTCGGCCGACCAGTGCAGGGCGCGGGCGGTGTAGCGGGTGGCGTCGCCCTCGGGCTCGAAGGTGATGATGCCGGTGAAGAACGGCTTTGCTGAGGGCTCCCAGGCCCGCACATACGCGTCCGTGAACACGATGCGGGCATTCTCGACCAGTTCGAGATAGATCCCCGCGCTCGGGAATTCCGTGCCGTCGGGGCCGCGCATCACGATCCGGGTGGCGCCGCCGGGCCGGAGGTCGGTCTCGGCCTCCGTGACCACGAAGGGGCTCGGCGCGAACCAACGCCTCAGCAAGTCAGGTTCGGTCCAGGCCCGGTAGAGCGCGGTCGGGGATGCGGCGATGCTGCGGGTGAGGACGAGTTCACGTCCATTCGGATCGGTCATGGTCGAACCCTGCATCCGGAATTGCGGAGGGCGCCGGGACGGTCAGCGTGTCGGTTGGTTCATCGCCCAGACGATTCCGAACGGATCGCGCAGCTGGCCGTAGCGGTCGCCCCAGAACATATCGGCCGGCTCCATCAGGGCGGTTGCGCCCGCCGCGACCGCCTGGGCGTAGCGCGCGTCGATGCCCTCGACCATCAGCATCAGGGTAAAGCCCTGCGGCGCCTGCAGCGGATGGCCGTGCTCCGGAAAGGCGTCGCTCAGCATCAGCGACGACCCGTTCACGTGGAGATGCACGTGCATGGTCCGCCCCTGATCGTCGGCCGGCATGACGGTGACGATCTCGGCCCCGAAGGCACGGACGTAGAACTCGGCCGCCTTCAGGGCGCCGTCCACGGTCAGGTAGGCCACGAGCCCGCCCTTCACCGGGGCCGGGGCCGGCATCTCTGGATTCGCGCTGCTCATTCTGGCGTCCCCTCATGTGCAGCTTCGCGCCAGGGACACGCGAAGCCGGATGCAGCCGATTCGGCCGGACGAATATTTTTGCATCCCCGGCTCAATCCGTCGAGCCGCGCTTGAATATTGTCGTGAATACTGATGAGTGCGGCTGTGTTCCGCTGCGCGGGCCAGGCGGGCCTACTGCGAGGCGGGGTTTCCCTGGACCTGCCGGGCGCGTGGCATCAGGGTTGAGGCCCGCTGGCGAACGCAAAGCCTGCGTCCGGCGGTGCTGCTACGCAGCGTTCGCTCATCACGAGGCTGTGCAGGCGTCGCCGGCGCCGACCGTCAGGATGGCGGGTGTCCGCAACTTCGGCCGAGGGGCCGGTCGTGACGAGCCGGCTCTCGATCCTTGTTTCGATTCGCTCGCCGACGCAGAACCGGTCTGCACTTCGGCGGCGAGCGCTCCAGCCGGTCAGGCCTTCAGGCCAGAACGGCCCGGATGTCGGCCGCGTTCACCGCGGCGCGGGCCGCAGCCGGCATCACGCGATCGCCGCCAGGGGCTGGTCCGGATGCGATGCATCCGCTCCGGGACTCGGCGCGAACATCTCCATGTCGTCGACGAACTGCTCCACGATCTCGGCCGAGTTCGCCAGGCACACCGGCAGATACGATACGAGCGACGGAGCCTGTTCAAACCCCTCTTGAATCAGCCTGTCGTTGGCGAAGGTGAGGTCGAGGGCACAGAAGGCGTAATAGGCGCGGGTGGCGCGCAGCATCGCCCGCTTCGTCGCATCGTCCAGGCCGAAAACGGCCGCGAAGCGCTTGCGCAGTCGGGCGCAGTCGCGGTCGAGATCGAAGGGCTCGAATGCGCGTATGCCGTCGCTCGGGTCCGCAGCCTCGAAGGCGGCGATCACATCGGCCCAACGCGTCCGCCCGGCTTTGCCCGCGGAGAGATGATAGAGAGTGTGCTTGAGATCGCGCTTCGTCAGGAGGCCGATAAGCGTCTCCGCGACCCAGTCGGCCGGGACGATGTCGACGCAGCTCTCCAGGCTGCAGGGCAGCATGCGCAGAGCATCGGCGGCGCGCAGGACCCATAGGATGCTTGAGCTCGGCGCGGCGCCGAGCGTCGCGTGACCGACGACGATCGACGGACGTGCCACGACGATCGGCAGGTCGGGGAACTGCTCGGCCAGCGAGGTCTCCGTCGCCGCCTTCGATTCCGTGTAGCCGACGATGTGCCGAGCATCGGCAGCGGGATAGGCGTCTTCCTCCACGAGGCTTGGTGCGTCGGCACCGCAGATCATGGCGGTTCCGACATGCAGGAACCGCTGCAAGCCCAGCATGGCCTGGGCGCGGCGTGCGAGCGCCAGGGTGCCGTCATGGTTGGTCCGGAACACGCGCTCGCCGCCCCACCAGGACGTGTCGGCCGCGAGGTGGAGAACGTGGGTGCAGGCGTCGAGCCGAGGATCCATGTCGAGGTCGGCGCGGGTGAAATCGCCGGGCACGATCTCGATCTTGCGCGCCAGGCGCTGGGCCGTGAACGCGTCGGTGAAACGCTCCAGACGCGCGGCGACGCGCTGACGCCCCTGCTCCACGTTCGTGCACCGCACGAGGCAAACCCAGCTCGCGTCATCGTCGCGGCTGAGGGCTTGATGAAGCACAGCGCCGCCGATCAGTCCGGTCGCGCCCGTCAGAAGAATGCGTGCCAACGGTCCTCTCCGCTCGATCGGGAGAGTGATACGCGCAAAACTTCGGAAACAATCCTGTGGCGACAACGTAAAACGCAAACTTTGCCTGAGTGTGCCAGACTCGCAACAGTCATCACGAACGCGTGATCTTCGCGCCGGAGCAAGCTGTGCTTGCTTGGTCTTTTTCTGAGTTCAGGGCGTCATGCGGAATGAATAGATCGCGCCGATTGCAACCGTGAGTTCATTCACGGTGCCGATACGCCGGACGATCGGGCTGTTGGCGGCCGATACGATCAGCCGGTCGTAGCGGACATAGCCGAGCCCCTGCCACGCTTCGGACCAATCATAGCTCACGGTTGCCGTCGCCCCGGCCGAACGCGCTCCGGCGGAAGCCCGGTAGGGGGCGAGAGAGGGATTCACGAGGGCGGCGGCGACCGGGACGTCGAAATCGAGATGCATGGCGGCGGCATCGCCGACGACGAAGCGTGGCCCCGCGCTGAGCGTGAACCGGCCGAAGCGGCCGACCAGATCGGCCCCGAGCTTGGCGACGATACCGTCACGGGCGCGGACGCCCTGTGTGACTTCGGCGCGCAACCTGAGCGTATCGGGGATCGGCCAGACCTCCCCGAACAGGCCGAGCCCGACGGTTGCCGGCAAGCGCGGCAGGCCGGCGAGGCGATGATCGTCGGTGCGGGAGCGGCCTTCCCGGAAGTCCAGAACGGCGCCGACCTGGACCGGGCCACCGCCCAAGAGCGTGGCATCGAGGCCGTCATCCGGAGACCACCAGTCGCGCGGCTCGTCGGCCTTGCGGAACGACAGGTAGGGCAATCCCCAGAGCCCGGCTTCCCGGCTGCCCTGGAAGCGCGGGCCGAGTCCGGTGAATCCGCCGACCGAGAAGACGGTGTCGCGATCGAACAGGACGCTGAGGTCGTCGGCATGCGCCGTGACCGGGCTCGCAACGAGAATCCCCGCCAGAAACAGGCCCGGCTTGGCCGCGCGCTGCCGTGGCCGTGGTTTCGAGAGTGCACGGATGTGCACGCGCAGGCGGGGCAAAATCGAGTTTCTCCAGTTAAGCAGATCTTAGAGACCGTTCGCGTGACACGCCAATGTTAAAGGCAGTTGGACGTTCGTTCTCAGCCGCCCCGTCGCCGAAGCCACTTCGGATCGGCGGGCGCTCCACCGCCATCTTCCGGCAGCCTGTTCGGACGCGATTCGGGGTGAGCCTTGGAGCCCATTCCGGTGGCGTGTGTTCGCGATCGAAGTTCAATCGGTGCCTCGTGATCCGAAGTCCCGCCTCTCAATGAGCGGCTTCTTGATGCGCCCGCTTCATCACATAGCCGTTCTTACTGATCTTCGTTCGCAAGGACGACGTATAATCTTTCGCTCGCCAGTAATGCGTAACCAGGCTGCGCCGGGTGCGGGAAGGGTTCTTGATCGGCGATCCGCCGTGGAGAACTTGCCCGTGCCATATCAACACGTCGCCGGGCTGCCCGTAGAACGTGACGGGCTCGATAGCGCGCGACGTTTCTTCGACATAGCGCAGGGCGGGGCCGAGATCGGCATCCAGCTTGGCGATCTTGCCGTGCGGGAAGACGTAGGGCGGTATCGTGTGCGAGCCGGGATAGAGGAAAATTGGCCCGTTATCATCGGCATTTTCATCCAAGCATATCGAGACGGCGACCATCTTGTCCTTGACCGGAGGGGCCATGAACCAGCTGTCGTAGTGTGCCCCCTGCGTGCTGCCGTAGATGAAGTTCAGCGAATTGCAGACCATCGGGTCGCCATCCAGCAGCGCGCCGAGGATGGTGGAAAGCCGTTCGTCCAGGGTGCAGGCGCGAACGATATCGGAGTTCAGGAACAGGTCGTTGATCTTGATCGGACCGGAAAACAACTCCTCCGGCACGTCCATGATCTTCATGCGCTTGCCGACGTTCGCGTCACTCAAAACGTCGACGCTGACATCGGGATAAGCCTCCCTGTTGCGGAGCAGACCCGCCACCTCTGAATTGACTGCGTCTACGGTCTGATGATCGAAAAATGCACGCAGTATTAGAAATCCGTCTCTGGCCCAAACACGGCGGTGTTCGTCAGTCAGGACGGAGCGCTTGAACAATCTCATCATGACATCTCTCAGCCGGCGACATTCTAGGCTGAGAATAGCCTCGCGGAATCGTCTCGGGAAGAGATTCCTGATCGTCATCCAGGCGCTTGCCCTGCCGATCCGGCGACTCGGCACGATCCCGTCCGCTCCTCCAGAAGGTAGACAGGTTGCGGCTCGCACTCGGCCGGCCCTGATCGCGGAGCATGCGGGTCAGCGCGCGCGATCAAGGACTGAGAGCCTGTTTGACCGCACGATCGCAGTCGAATGATGGTTCTGCCGATGGAGATCCCAATCTTCCCCTCATCCTGAGGTGCTGCGCAGCAGCCTCGAAGGAGCCCTCCAGGGATCGCGCGGCTGGCTGGAGGGCTCCTTCGAGGCCTCCGCTTCGCTCCGTCGCCTCAGGATGAGGGTCAGGATGGGAAAGACCGGTCAAACAGGCTCTCAGGCGGCGCGGCGCCGTGTCGTCAGCGAAACAGGTTCGGGGGCGCGGGCGGGTTCGCGTGGAGCAGCGTGATCGTCACCCGCCGGTTCGGCGCGAGGTAGGGATTGTCGGGGAAAACCGGCTCGGTATCGGCGCGTCCCACCACAGACATGAAGTTGTCGTTGGGAACCCCGGCACCCGACAGGATCTCGCGTACGGCGAGCGCACGCCCGGCGGTGAGGTTCCAGGGTTCGACGGCCCGCGCCGAGCCCGGGCGCGCGGCGGCCGTGTGGCCGGTGACAGACAGGCGGTTGGGCAGCTTGCGCAGGGCGGGCGCGAGCGCCTCCAGAACGCGACGGGTGCGCTCATTGGGGTCAACGGAGCCCTCGCGGAACATGGAGCGGCCGTCTTGGTCCACGAGGGACACGTTCACGCCCTCCTTGGTCGGCTCGATCACGATGTTCTTCGACAGCTCGGCGATGTCGGGCATCGACTGGAGCGCCTGCCGGAGGCTGGCTATGGCGCTGTAATCGGCCTGCGCGCTGGCGGCCGGGCGGTTGGTATCGACATCGCTGGCGCGGCCCGGCGTGTTCGGGCGCGCTCTCTCCTCGGGCTCGGCAGATCCCCTCGCCGCGTCGCGGGGCGTGGACGCCTTGTTGCCCGACGTGTCCAGGGCGGTGCCGTAGAGCATTCCGCCAGCGCCGCTGGTTGCAGGACTCGACGCCGACGGCGCGAAGTATTCCGCTAAACCGTTCTTCTGCTCCTGCGTCGTCATGCTGATCAGCCACATCAGCAGGAAGAACGCCATCATGGCGGTCACGAAGTCCGCATAGGCGATCTTCCAGGCCCCGCCGTGGTGCGCATGCGCCGCCTTCTTGACCTTCTTGATGATGATCGTGGTCATCGGGTCCCTGCTCGATACCGGGTCAGTTCTGGGCGGGCAGAGCGGCGGTCGCCGCTTCGACTTCGTTGAAGGTCGGGCGGACGTCGCTCATCAGGGACTTGCGGGCAAATTCGACCGCCATCACCGGCGGCTGGCCGCCGATATGGGCGAGCAGACCTGCCTTGAGGGACAGGAAGTATTTGGATTCGGCCTCGAAGAGGCTCTTGAGCGACTGCGCCATGGGCCCGAAGAAGCCGTAGGCGACGAAGACGCCGAAGAAGGTGCCGACGAGCGCGCCGCCGATGAGATGTCCCAGCACCTCCGGCGGCTCCTTGATCGCCCCCATCGTCTTGATCACACCGAGCACGGCGGCGACGATGCCGAGCGCCGGTGTTCCGTCGGCGAGCGACTGCATGGCCGAAACGACACGCTCCTGCTCCTGGTGGTGCGTCTGCAGTTCCTCATCCATGAGCGCGTCGATCTCGTAGACGTTGTTGGCGCCCAGCGTGACCATACGCATGTAGTCGCAGACGAACTCGACCGCGTGATGGTTCGCTGCAAAGGTCGGGAAGGCGTTGAACAGCGCCGACGCGCCCGGATCTTCGATGTGCGGCTCGAGCGCCATCGCGCCCTTCGATTTCGCAAGTTTGAACAACGAATACTGCATACCCAGGAGTTCGACATAGCATTGCTGCGTGTATTTGGGGCCCTTCACGAGCGTGCCCAGCATGGCGGGCACGGCCTTGAGCACCGGCCCGACGTTGCCGATGACGAAGGCCCCGATCGCTGCACCGAGGATGATGACGAACTCGAACGGCTGCCACAGGACGAGCAGATGGCCACCCATCATCGCGTAGCTGCCGAAGACGCAGGCGAAGACGATCAATGTGCCGACGATCAGCCGCATAATTTGCCATCCTTTCGCGGCAGGTACAGTCCGCGCGAAACCATTCAAGATCTGGCAAATCACTGATTAAGGTTAACGGTACGTTTAGAGCCGTGGCCGGAAGATTCGCAGATGTTTGGTCCCGGCGTTGGGCGGAGCTGGTTTGACCTGACGTGACGGGCGCGGGCGTGTCGCAAACGCGATCACGCCGGCTTTCACGGGTCGTCAGGCCTAGCTGCCGAGCCTGCCGCTCCAACTCAGGAGCCGGCCCATGATCCTCAACGCTGGCCCTCAAGCTGAAGCGAGACACGCGCGGCGACGTCCGGAGCCGGCACTTCCAGGCCGCCCTGATCGTCCGGGCGGTTTCCAAGTATTTGCGCTACGCGTTGAGCGACCGCGATATCGAGGCGATGCTCCTGGAGCGCGGAATGGAGGTCGATCACGCCACCGGCAATCGCTGGGTCCTGGCCTACGCGCCCGCCATCGAGCGCCGGCTGCGCCGCTTCCGCAAGCTGAACTGCGGCTCGGTGCGCGTGGACGAGACCTACATCCGGATGCGCGGTCCGTGGCGCTACCTGTACCGCGCCATCGACAAGCACGGCCGGATCAGCGCGAGGGTCTGTCGCTGTCTCGCGCCCCCGAAAATGCCGGCAGCCCGTTGCCGACCGGATCCCAGCTCACCTTGCTGCCCACCCGTGTATGGTCCTTCGGCGGAACCCGGCCCGGTTCGTCGAGGCTCGCCGTCGTGTTGTCGATCTCGTCGGGTGCGGACTCGGCTTCGTAGGTCAGGGAGGTGCCGCAGGTGCCGCAGAACCGGCGCAGCACCGCCGGGCTGGACCGGAACGCGGTGGGCGTCCCGGCGACGAACCGGAACGCGGAGCGCGGTACCGAGAACCACGCGACCTGCGCCGCGCCGACGATCCGCCGGCAATCGGTGCAATGGCAGATCGTTTCATGGAACGGCTCAGCCCGGGCCTCGTAGCGGATTGCGCCGCAGTAGCATCCGCCGGTGAGCATGATTTTCTCCGCGCTGCTGGCGCTCAGAACCCCTTGGCCTTGATCGCCTCGGACCAGGTGACGGCCCGGCGGTTCACCCCGAGATGCTGGCGCTCGTAGAGGCGGCCTTCGAGCTTGATGGCGCCGCGCTTGGCGTATTCCGGGCGCTCGAACGCCTCGATCACCAGCTTGGCCCGGCGCACCTCCTCCTCGGTCGGCGCGAACGAGGCGTTGGCCGGCTCCAGCTGAGTCGGGTGGATCAGGGTCTTGCCGTCGAAGCCGAGGTCGCGGGCCTGGCGGCACTCGTCGCGGCAGCCCTCCGTGTCGGCGATGTCGTTGTAGACGCCGTCGAGGATCGCCAGACCCTCGGCGCGGGCGGCGGCGAGCGCCATCATCATCCAGGGCAGCATCGGCACCCGGCCTGGTACGATCTTGGCCCAGGTGTCCTTGGCGAGGTCGTTGGTGCCGAGCACCAGGCAGGTCAGGCGCTTGCGCGGATCGCGCTTGGCCCGGGCGATCTCCTGGATATTGAGAATCGAGGCCGGCGTCTCGATCATCGCCCAGACGGCAATGCTCTCGGGGGCGTCGAGGGATTCGAGCCGATCGGCGATGCTCTCCAGCACCGCCGGGGACGACACCTTCGGCATCAGGATCGCGTCGGGCTTGGCCTCGATGGCGGCGTGGAGGTCGGCCTCCCCCCAGGGGGTCTGAGGGGCGTTGACCCGGATCACCAGCTCGCGGCTGCCGTATGCGCCGCTCTTGACCGCGGCGCAGACCTGCTCGCGGGCGATCTCCTTCTCTTCCGGGCCGACCGCGTCCTCGAGATCGAGGATGATGCTGTCCACCGGCAGGGTCTTGGCCTTGTCGAGCGCCCGCTGGTTCGAGCCGGGCATGTAGAGCACGCTTCGGCGCAGGCGCAGGTCGGTCGTCGTGGCCATGGGGATCTCCCGCGTGCGGCCGCTCCACGGCCGGCCTTCGTTGCGCTGCACCCTAGAGCACGGGATTGGGCTGGCCACACCTTCGATCGCTCGATCTGTGAGTCCCTGCGACGTTTGATACTGCTCGCCGCCGCGCCGTATCCGGCCGCGCTTTGGTCATGTTCTCACGGATAAAGGCAGCCCGAGTCCAATCCTTGGATCCCGGGATCCGATACCATGCGCCTGTTCTCGACCGCCTTCGTCCTGGCCGGCTTGGCCCTGGCCGGGGCACCCGATCCCGCCCGCGCCCAGAGCCGGACGACCCTCGGGGTCGGCTCAGGCGCTGTGGCGGGCGCCCTGGTGGGCGGTCCGATCGGGGCTGTGGCCGGTGCCGTGGTCGGCGGGTTCGTCGGCAACTCGACCGAGCGTGGGCGGCGCCATGTCCGCCGGGGCCGGCGCTATGGCAGCCTCCGCCGGGCGCCGCAGCGGCGAGCCGAAGCCGAACTGCCGCGGACTACCGGGACGGTCGCCCGCGCAGCGCCGCCGGCCGCCACGGCCTGGAAGGATCCGCACTGATCGACTCTCGCCGAACTTTTGGCGACGACTACGCGAAGTCTGACGCCGTTGTTCGGCCGGCCGACGGCGTGGGACTCTGAAACGTTGCGCGGGCCAGTCCTGGAAACGCGATCGCCTGGAACAGGCCCCGCGCGCCCAGGAAGGCCACGAAGGCCAGCCACAGCCCGGTATTGCCGAGACCCAGACCCTGGACCAGCGCCAGAACAGCGCCGTAGGCTGCGAGTGCGCCCGCCATCAGGTTGCGCATCGCCCGGGTCCAAGTGGCGCCGACATAGATCCCGTCATAGGCAAACGGCGCGGCGGCAGCGAGTGGCGCCAGAGCGGCGAGCGGCAGATAGGTTCTGGCGGTCTCGCGCACTGGCTCGCTGGTGGTGACGAAGTCGATGAAGCCCGCGCCGCCCGCGTAGGCGATCAGGCTGACCCCGATCCCGAAGCCCAGACACCAGCACAGACTCAAGCTGGAGGCCCTCCGGAACGCGTCCGCGTCCCGGGCGCCCACCGCCTGCCCGCACAGGGTCTCGGCCGCCGTGGCGAAGCCGTCGAGGAAGAAGCCGCCGATCAAAAAGAGATTCCACAGGACGGAATTGGCCGCCAGCACCACGTCGCCCTGTCGGGCGCCCAGCGCCGAGAACAGCACGATGGCGGTGATCAGCGCCAGGGTGCGCAGGATCACGTCGAGGTTGACGCTGAGCGTCCGGCGGAGCGCGGCCGCGTCCCGGAGGTCGCGCAGGGGCACCCGGAACGGGCGTGAACCGAGCCGCGCCAGCACGATCAGGCCAAAGCCGAGCCCGGTCACCTCCGCGCAAAGTGCGGCGAGCGCCGCGCCGGCGAGTCCCATCCCGAGGCCGAGGACGAAGGCCAGGGTCAGGCCGACATTGACCAAGTTGATCGCCACTTGGAGCAGCAGGCCGAGATCGGTCCGGCCGCGCCCCACCACCGAGCCGAGCACGCCGTAGCTCGCCAGCACGAATGGGGCGGACAGGATGCGGATGTGGAAATAGGTCGCGAGGCCGGCGATCACCGCCGCGCTCGCCCCGCTCACCGCGAACGCGGCCTTGGCGATCGGCCATTGCAGCGCGACGAGGCTCAGGCCGATCACGGCGCCGGCCGCCAGAGCCCGGGCCAGAATGCGGTCGACTTCCGGTTCATCCTGGGCGCCGACCGCCTGGGCGGTCAGGCCTGCGGTCGCCATGCGGAGTGCCCCGAAGGACCAGAAGATCACGTCGAAGATCACGGCCCCCAGCGCGACCGCGCCGAGCAGGGCTGCGTCGCCGAGCCGGCCGATCACGGCGGCGCCGACGAAGCCGAGCATCGGCGTCGTGACGTTGGCCAGCGTCATCGGCAGGGCCAGAGCCAGCACGCGGCGATGCGTCGGCAGGACCGGTGAGGCGGCAGGCGGATGCGTCATGCCGCGACCTAAACGGATGCGAACGATTCGTGAACTGTCCGGTCAGCGCGAGGCGGCGAACAGGCGCGAGATCAGCCAGAGCGGGATGACCACGACCGCGCCCGCGACGATCCAGCCGCCGAAATCGTGGAGCGAAGCGAGGCCGATCTCCAGGAGCGCCCGGGCCGAATCGTAGATGTGCCAGAACAGCCGGCCTGGCGTCAGGCCGAGCATCGACATGAAGGCGCCGACCAGCACCGACAGGAACAGTAGGCGCAGGAACACGCCGGCGGGCGAGCCGCCGAGGAATCGGCGCAGCGCCGAGGCGCGCGGTGGGTACACCTCAGCACCATAGGCGTCGTTCGGCGGCGGGGCACCGTGTCGGCGCCGGTCGTGATCGACGAGCATCGCGTCCTCATGAAACCAAAGGCTATCCGGATCGGCGACGAAACCGGCGGAACCGTGGCCGTCGCACCACACCGCGTCGAAACCGGATCCCGGATCGAACGTTAGCGGGTTTCACCCACGGACCCGAGATGGCAAGCGAGGCCCGTCCCGCCAAGATGCCGGGAATGGCCGCGGGACAAAGCCGACGGGGACGAGACCCAGCATGATCGACCACGCCTTGTTCGACCCGGCGACGATCGATCCCGAGACGCTTCGGCTCAATGCCGAGATCGTCGCGGCGTACGCCGCCCTGCCCGATCCCTGGTCGCTGCCGATCGACGAGGTGCGCACCCGCCGCCGCGCCGGAACCAAGGCGGCGCCGGCGATGCCGCACAGCGCCCGAGCCGAATGGCTGACGATCGAGGGCCCCGGTGGCCCGCTCAAGCTCCGGGTGATCCGCCCGAAGGCCGCCGCAAAGCTGCGGGGCGCCTATCTGCATATCCACCGGGGCGGCTGGGTTTGGGGTGCGGCCGACGAGCAGGATCCCTGGCTGGAGCGCATCGCCGATGCCTGTGGCTTCGTGGTGCTGTCGGTGGAGTACCGGCTTGCCCCCGAACATCCCTACCCGGCCGCCCTCCTGGATTGCGAGGCTGCCGCCCTGTGGCTCGCGGGTCCCGGCCGGACCGAGTTCGGCATCCACGCGCTGACGATCGGCGGCGAGTCGGTCGGTGCGCATCTGGCCGTGATGGTGTTGCTGCGTCTGCGCGACCTGCACAACCAGCCGCGGGCGTTCCGCGGCGCCAATCTCAATGCCGGCTTCTACGATCTCGGTCTGACCCCCTCGGTGCGCAACTGGGGCGATGAGCGGCTCGTCGTGAACACCCGCGATCTGACCAAATTCGCCGACGGCTATGTCCGCGACGGGATCGACCGGCGCCGCCCGGACGTGTCGCCGATCTATGCCGACCTCAAGGGCCTGCCGCCCGCCCTGTTCACCATCGGCACCGCTGACCCGCTGCTGGACGATACGCTGTACATGTCGGCTCGCTGGGCGGCGGCGGGCAATGGCGGCCACACCGCGATCTATCCGGGCGGCTGCCACGTCTTCGCCCGCTACCCGAGCGCGATGAGCGAGCGTGCCCTGGAGCTGAGCGACCGTTTCCTGATGGCCCTGGCCTGAGCGACCCGTCCGAGATCCTGCCGCCGGCCTTCCGGGCGTGGTTCGCCGCGCGTGGCTGGACGCCCCGGCCGCACCAGCTCGACCTTCTGCGGATCGTCCGCGCCGGCCGCTCGGCCCTCCTGGTGGCGCCGACCGGGGCCGGCAAGACGCTCGCAGGCTTCTTGCCGAGCCTCGTCGCCCTGTCGGAGAGAGCCGGCGCGAAACCCGCTCCCAAGGCCGCGAAGGGGCTGCACACCCTCTACATCTCGCCGCTGAAGGCGCTGGCGGTCGATATCGCCCGCAACCTCGATGCGCCGATCGCACAAATGGACCTGCCGGTGCGGGTCGAGACCCGGACCGGCGACACCCCGGCGCACAAGCGCACCCGCCAGATCAGCCGTCCACCCGACATCCTGCTGACCACGCCCGAGCAACTCGCGCTGCTGATCGCCCATCGCGACGCCGCCGCATTCTTCTCCGGCCTGCGCTGCGTCATCCTCGACGAGCTGCACGCCCTCGTGACCTCGAAGCGCGGCGACCTGCTCTCCCTGGCACTCGCCCGGCTGCACCGACTCAGCCCGGACCTGGCGGCGATCGGCCTGTCCGCCACCGTCCGAGAGCCGGACGAATTGCGAAAATATCTGGTGCCGCAGGTGCTGGGTCCCGCCTCTGCGGGCGGTCGGATCCACACATCCCCGAACGAGGCGCAGGTCCCCTCTCCCGTGCGGGAGAGGGACAGGGTGAGGGATGCGACCTCTCCGGAAGACCCTGGTCCCTCACCCCAACCCTCTCCCGCACGGGAGAGAGGGCGCGTCGCGGTGTCGGCGCTCGATGAGGTCACACGCCCGACCCAGGCGCCTCTCCCTCCCTCCCCCGCAGAGGGGGGAGGGAATGCGAAGTCCCCCATGGCCGACCTCGTCACCGTCCAGGGCGGCGCCAAGGCCGACCTGCGCATGCTCGATCTCGGCCGGTCGCTGCCGATTGCGGGGCACACCGCCTGGCACTCGATGCCGGCGATCTACGACCTGATCAAAGAGCACCAGACGACCCTGGTCTTCGTCAACACCCGGCTCCAGGCCGAGTACACCTTCCAGGAGCTGTGGCGGCTCAACGACGACGCGCTGCCGATCGCGATCCATCACGGCTCGCTGGACGCGCAGCAGCGCCGCCGGGTCGAGGCCGCCATGGCGGCGGGCCAGCTGCGGGCGATCGTCTGCACCGCGACCCTCGATCTCGGCATCGACTGGGGCGACGTCGATCTCGTGGTCAATGTCGGGGCGCCCAAGGGCGCGAGCCGGATCATGCAGCGGATCGGCCGGGCCAACCACCGCATGGACGAGCCGTCGAAGGCCTATCTGGTGCCGGGCAACCGCTTCGAGATGCTGGAATGCCAGGCGGCGCTCGACGCCGTCGAGGAGGCTGCGCAGGACACCCCCGATGCGCGGCTCGGCGCCCTCGACGTGCTCGCCCAGCACGTGCTCGGCATGGCCTGCGCCGACGCGTTCGATCCGCTGGGCCTCTATGACGAGATCGTCTCTGCATCGCCCTACACCGGCCTGACCTGGGAATCGTTCGAGCAGGTGGTCGATTACGTCGCCACCGGCGGCTACGCCCTGCGCGCCTATGAGCGCTTCGCCAAGATCCTGCGCGGTCCCGATGGGCTGTGGCGGGTGCGCGACGCCCGCACGGCCCAGGCCTACCGGATGAATGTCGGCACCATCGTCGAGGCGGCGCGGGTGCGGGTGCGGCTCGGCCGGACCCTGCGCGGCAAGCCCGGCACGGTCCTGCCGAAGGGCGGCCGGGTGCTCGGCGAGATCGAGGACGAGTTCGCCGACACGCTCACGATCGGCGACACCTTCCTGTTCGCCGGCGAGACCCTGCGCTTCGAGGGGCTCGCCGAGGACGAGGCCCTGGTGACGCGCGCGCCGCTCGGCACCGACCCGGCGATCCCCTCCTATGCAGGGGCGAAATTTCCGCTATCGACCTTTTTGGCCGAGCGGGTCCGGGCGATCATCGCCGACCCGTTCGAATGGGACCGGCTGCCGAAGCAGATCGGCGATTACCTGCAGCAGCAGCGTCGCCGCTCGGTCCTGCCGGGCGAGCGCGACCTGCTGGTCGAGACTTTTCCGCGGGGCAAGCGCCACTACCTCACGGCCTTCCCGTTCGAGGGGCGGCTGGCTCACCAGACGCTCGGCATGCTGCTCACGCGACGGCTGGAGCGCGACGGGCTGCGTCCCCTCGGCTTCGCGGCGAACGATTACGGCATCGCCATCTGGACCACCCGGGACGTGTCCGAGCGGGCCGCGCTCGATCCCGACTTCATCGGCGACCTGTTCGCGGTCGACATGCTGGGCGACGACCTGGAAGCGTGGCTCGACGAATCGGCGATGATGAAGCGCACCTTCCGGCAATGCGCGGTGATCGCCGGCCTGATCGAGCGCCACCATCCGGGGCTGAAGAAGTCGGGCCGGCAGGTCACGATCTCCACCGACCTGATCTACGACGTGCTGCGCAAGCACCAGCCGGACCACCTCCTGCTCCGGGCGGCGCGGCAGGATGCGGCAACCGGACTCCTCGACGTGAGGCGCCTCGGCATGATGCTAGAGCGCATCCAGGGGCGAATCATCCACAGGGCTCTCGATCGGGTCTCGCCGCTCTCCGTATCCGTGATGCTCGAGATCGGGCGCGAGCGGGTCTACGGCGAGGGTGCCGACGAGATCCTGGCCGAGGCAGAGGCCGAGCTTCTTCAGGAGGCTCTGTCCTGACCGGCGATCCGCCCTTCCCCTTTGAGACCGAGGATGCGATCTTGGCGGCCGGCCTGAGACTCGAGAAGACTCACAAGCATCCGACCCTGCTGCTCGCGGGCGAGACCCTGATGCTCGACCTCTGCGGCGGCGTGTGGCTGCCGGAGCATCGCACGCTGATCGTGTCCGATCTCCACCTGGAGAAGGGTTCGTCCTACGCCGCCCGGACCGGCCAGTTCCTGCCGCCCTACGACACCCGCGAGACCCTGGCCTGCCTGCACGAGGCGGTGATCCGGCACGATCCGGCCCGGGTGGTCGCGCTCGGCGATTCCTTCCACGATCACCGGGGGCCGGAGCGGATGGAGCCGGGCGACCGGGCCATGGTGGCGGCCCTCCAGGAGGGCCGCGACTGGGTCTGGATCGCCGGCAACCACGATGCGGCGGTCAGCGAGGGCGTCGGCGGCCGCTACGCCGACGCGCTGACCCTCGGCAGCCTCATCCTGCGCCACGAGCCGAGTCCCGAGCCCGTGCCCGGCGAGATCGCCGGCCATCTCCATCCCTGCGGCAAGGTCGCGATGCGCGGCCGGGCGGTCCGCCGGCGCTGCTTCGTCTCCGACGGCACCCGCCTGGTGATGCCGGCCTTCGGCGCCTTTGCGGGCGGGCTGAACGTCCGCGACCGCGCGATCGAGGGCCTGTTCCCCAACGGGTTCACGGCCCACCTGCTCGGGGACGGACGGGTTTTTTCCATCGGCCGGGCGCAGCTCGCCCGGGATTGAACGGTCGTCAGCGGTAGAACGTGTAGGTCGCCGTATAGGGCATCCGCGCGGTCTGGCCGGGCGTGCATCCGCCGGGCGGCTTCTCACCGCCGGCCGTGTCCCGGCGCAGGACGTAGCGCGTTCCGGCGAGCATCCCGGTTCCGGTCGCCTGGCCCGAGAGCAGCAGCCACGCAACGGCCTGGGGCTGCGGTGCCGGTGCTTGGTCGATCACGGATCCGACCACGCGGGAGCCGTCCTGCGATTCCCAGGTCGGGCCCTCGAAATGGCGGCCGACGACGCGTCCGTCGGCCTGGGAAAGGTCGGCTTCGGGCTTGGCCGCGCCCCAGGCCGGGGCTCCCTCCGCGGCGGTGCAGGCATAGATCTGCACGCCCCGGGCGGCGAGGCTGACGATCGGCGCGCTCCCGGGCGGCGGCCCCAGGGGCGCCGGCTCGGCCTCGGCGAGAGCCGGGACGCCGCACGCGAGCGCGACGAGGACCGGCCGCCGGAACATCCTGAAAGCGTAGGGGATCGGCTCAACTCCTCCGACATTGCGTATCGGGGATACGCACGAGGCCGCGTGCGCGTTTCACGGCCTCGAGTCGCCCCTGGCGCGGGATCAGGCGGACTTCATGAACCGCTGGACGCTCTCCGAGAGGTCCGACGAGTGTCCGGCCAGGCTCTCGGCGACGCCGAGCACGGCCTCGGCGAGCTGGCCGGTGGCGTTGGCGGCGTTCGAGACGCCGCCGATATTGCCGGACATCTCGTGGGTCGAGACCGCCTGCTCCTCGACGGCGCTCGCCATCGCCAGGGTCAGGTTCGAGAGCTCGGCGACGGCGGCGGTGATCATCTCGATCGCCCCGACCGCCTCGCCGGTGGCGCTCTGGATCGCCGCGACCTGCTGGGTGATGTCGCCCGTCGCCTTGGCGGTCTGTTCGGCCAGGGCCTTGACCTCGCTGGCGACCACCGCGAAGCCCCGACCGGCGACGCCGGCGCGGGCGGCCTCGATCGTGGCGTTGAGCGCCAGCAGGTTGGTCTGGCCGGCGATCGACTTGATCATGCCGACCACCGCGTCGACCTCGCGGGCATTCTCGGCCAGCCGCCGCATCGTGGCGTCCGTGGTCTCGGCCTGGACCGCGATCTGCCGGGCGCGCTCCGACACCCGTCCGACCTGGCCGGAAATCTCCTGGATGGCGCTGTTCATCTGCTCGGAATTGACCGCCACCGACGACGCCTTCTGGCGGGCGGAATCGGCGGACTGCGTCAGCCCCTCGGCCGAGTGCTGCATCTGCCGGATGGCCGATCCGACGGCATCGACCACGCGGCTCACGTCGGTCGCCATATTCACCTGGGCGGATACGATGGCCCAGGTCAGCATCGGCCCGATATAATTGCCCTTGCTATCGTTGACCGCCGTGACCTGCAGGTCGAGCGTCTCCGGGCCGACCTTGATCTTGGTCCGGTGCGGCAGCCGGCTCGCATCGGCCAGCATGGTGCGCTGATGATGCGGGTTCTTGTGGAACACGTCGAACGAATGGTCGAGCATCTGATCGACCTTGATCGGCAGATACTGCTCGAGCGGCCCGAGGGTCCGGCGCGAGGTGGCATTCAGGTAATTGATCTTGAACTCGTTGCGCGGATCGGCCGTCATCACCGCGACCGGCATATTGTCGATCATCGACATCAGGCGGTCGATCTGGTTCTTCTTGGCCGAGATGTCGGAGGCGAACTTGACCACCTTCACCGGCTGGCCGCGGGCGTCGAGGATGGGATTGTAGGTCGCTTCCAGCCAGACCTCCGCGCCATCCTTGCCGAGTCGCAGGAACTCGCCGGTGACGTAGTGGCCGCCTTTCAGCTTCGCCCAGAACTCCGCGTATTCAGTGCTCTGAGCATAGGCGGCATCGACGAAAATACGATGATGCTTGTCGTGTACATCCGCCAAGGAGTACTTCATCAGATCCAGAAAATTCTGGTTTGCGGCGATGACCTTGCCGTCCATCGAAAATTCGATGATCGCCAGCGATCGATCCAGGGCGTCCAGCTTGGCCTGCGACTCGCTATATACGGATCTTTTGAACATTTTAGTGCCCACGCTGCTCGATTAAGCACGTATCCGAGACGGCGTTAATTTTCGACTAATTTGGCGGCGTTTCGATAGTTTCCGCAATATTGGATACGCAGAAAGATATTCAATCCGAAGATCTATAGCCGATGAAACGTGTATTTGGTTCTTGACCCTTCAATCACTTGGACCGGTCTGTATTGATTGGCGAATATCAGAACCACCCGCGTATCCGGAAATAAACGATCGGCGCCAGAGCGCTGAATAAGATCAGACCGAGGGCGTAGGGATAGCCGTAGGCCCAGTCCAGCTCCGGCATGTGCTTGAAATTCATGCCGTACATCGACGCGATCAGCG
This sequence comes from Methylobacterium sp. J-072, assembly GCF_022829425.1. Lineage (NCBI taxonomy): Bacteria > Pseudomonadati > Pseudomonadota > Alphaproteobacteria > Hyphomicrobiales > Methylobacteriaceae > Methylobacterium > Methylobacterium sp. J-072. The sequence goes on from NZ_JAKSYK010000192.1 coordinate 172,949, forward strand.
TCGGCGGCACGCCCACCACCGACACGACCGTGAGCACGCGGAAAACGTTGTTCTGCTCGATGTTGATGAGCCCCAGCGTCGCGTCGAGGAGGAACTGGACGTTCTCTGCAAGCCGCGTCTCGAACTCGTCCAGGGAGTCGATATCCCGCCGGATCGTCTCGAAGCGTCCGTCCTCGGGCAACCCCAGGCCGTCGCAGGCGGCCGACACGAACGGCACGATTCGCTCCAGCCCGAGCAGGCTGGCGCGGATCTTACCCAAGACCTTTCCGCGGTTGCTGATCCCGCGCAGGATCCGCCGCAGCGCCAGATCGCGGCGGCGCGGCGGCGGGCTCTCCAGCCGTCGCCGGTTCGCGCCGCGCACGTCGAAGTCGAAGATTCGGGTGGAGAGCTGGTCGAGTTCGGTGGCCATGTCCTCCAGGGCGTCGGCGAGGCTGTCGACCAGCTCTTCCAGGATCACCAGGAAGATCTCGCTCGGGGTCACGCTGCCGTCGCCGTCGGCGATCCGCTTCTCGGAGGAGTCGATCGCGCGCAGGTCGTGGAACCGGATGGTGACGAGGTGGTCCTTCGACAGGAGAAAACCCAGCGGCTTCAGCTGCGAGTCGCTGCGCTCGAAGGTGATCATCGGCGTCGACAGCGACAGGCCGCCCTTCACCCGCCGCAGCCGGCTGGAGGATTCCACCTCCGACAGGGCGGCCCGAGAGGGCACGCGCAGGCCCGTCGCGGCCTCGACGGCGGCGGCCTCCTCGGAACTCGGATCTTTGAGGTCGAGCCAGACGGCGTTGCCGGGGATCGGGCCGCCCGGGTCGGGCGTCACCGCGCCCTCGGGTCCGTGCAGGCTCAGCATGAAAACGCGTTATCCATGGGGGAAAATGGGGCCGATGCCCCGTCATCGCACGGTCGCGGGCGGGTGCGACAGCATTGACTCGAAACCGCGCGAGGGCTATCTCGCCGCCGTCATTGGCACTCGCCAAGACAGAGTGCTAACAGTCCGGCTCGGAGGCGGCCTCGCCGGCCGCATCAACGCCAACTGCAGACTTGAAGCAAGAGGGCAGCTCATGAAGTTCCGTCCGCTGCACGACCGCGTGGTCGTTCGTCGCATCGAGAGCGAGGAGAAGACCAAGGGCGGCATCATCATTCCGGATACCGCCAAGGAGAAGCCGCAAGAGGGCGAGATCGTCGCCGTCGGGCCCGGCGCGCGCGACGAGCAGGGCCGCGTCAACGCGCTCGACGTCAAGGCCGGCGACCGCGTCCTGTTCGGCAAGTGGTCCGGCACCGAGGTCAAGATCGACGGTCAGGACCTCCTGATCATGAAGGAATCCGACATCATGGGCGTCGTCGCCCTCTGATCGGATCACCCGTCCCAGCCCTTTGAGGCCGTCCGAGGCCTTGGGGTTCAATCCAACCACAAGAGGCAAACCATGGCAGCGAAAGACGTTCGTTTCTCCGCCGACGCCCGCGATAAGATGCTGCGCGGCGTCGACATCCTCGCCGACGCGGTGAAGGTGACGCTGGGCCCGAAGGGCCGCAACGTCGTGATCGAGAAGAGCTTCGGCGCCCCGCGCATCACCAAGGACGGCGTCACCGTCGCCAAGGAGATCGAGCTCGCCGACAAGTTCGAGAACATGGGCGCCCAGATGGTGCGCGAAGTGGCCTCGAAGACCAACGACATCGCCGGTGACGGCACCACCACCGCGACCGTGCTGGCCCAGGCGATCGTCCGCGAGGGCGCCAAGTACGTCGCCGCCGGCATCAACCCGATGGATCTGAAGCGCGGCATCGACCTCGCCACCGCCGCCGCCGTGAAGGACATCGTCGCCCGCGCCAAGAAGGTCTCGACCTCCGACGAGGTCGCCCAGGTCGGCACGATCTCCGCCAATGGCGACAAGGAGATTGGCGAGATGATCGCCCACGCCATGCAGAAGGTCGGCAACGAGGGCGTGATCACGGTCGAGGAGGCCAAGACCGCCGAGACCGAGCTCGACGTCGTCGAGGGCATGCAGTTCGACCGTGGTTATCTCTCCCCGTACTTCATCACCAACGCGGAGAAGATGGTCGCCGAGCTCGAGGATCCGTACATCCTGATCCACGAGAAGAAGCTGTCCTCGCTGCAGGCGATGCTGCCGGTGCTCGAGGCCGTGGTCCAGACCGGCAAGCCGCTGCTGATCATCGCCGAGGACATCGAGGGCGAGGCGCTCGCCACCCTCGTCGTCAACAAGCTCCGCGGCGGCCTGAAGGTCGCGGCCGTGAAGGCGCCGGGCTTCGGTGATCGCCGCAAGGCGATGCTGGAAGACATCGCGATCCTCACGAAGGGCCAGATGATCGCCGAGGATCTCGGCATCAAGCTCGAGAACGTGACGCTCACGATGCTCGGCCGCGCCAAGCGGGTGCGGATCGAGAAGGAGACCACCACGATCATCGACGGCGTCGGCGAGAAGGCGGACATCGAGGGCCGGATCTCGCAGATCAAGGCGCAGATCGAGGAGACCACCTCGGATTACGACCGCGAGAAGCTCCAGGAGCGTCTGGCCAAGCTCGCGGGCGGCGTCGCGGTGATCCGCGTCGGCGGCGCGACCGAGGTCGAGGTCAAGGAGAAGAAGGACCGCGTCGACGACGCCCTCAACGCCACCCGCGCTGCGGTGGAAGAGGGTATCGTCCCGGGCGGCGGCACCGCGCTGCTGCGCGCCAAGAAGGCGGTCGCCGAGCTGAAGTCCGACGTTCCGGACGTCCAGGCCGGCATCAAGATCGTGCTGAAGGCCCTTGAGGCGCCGATCCGTCAGATTGCCCAGAACGCGGGCGTCGAAGGCTCGATCGTCGTCGGCAAGATCACCGACAACACCTCTTCGGAGACCTACGGCTTCAACGCCCAGACCGAAGAGTATGTCGACATGATCCAGGCCGGCATCGTCGACCCGGCCAAGGTCGTGCGCACCGCCTTGCAGGACGCGGCTTCGGTCGCCGGCCTGCTGGTGACCACCGAGGCCATGGTCGCCGACGCACCGAAGAAGGATGGCGGCGCCCCCGCGATGCCGGGCGGCGGCGGCATGGGCGGCATGGACTTCTAAGTCCAAGCCAACCAGCGAGACGAGGAAAGGGGTCGCCGCGAGGCGGCCCCTTTTCCGTTGGGCGGTCCGATCCTTTCACGCTCCGGCGTGAGACCGGGCGATCGTCATGGACGGCTGTCTGGGGGCCAGGGCATCGTCGTCCCGGGCGAGATCGGCCTCGACCTGCGCGGCGAGTTTGAAGAAGCGCTGGCGGACCTCCGCGGCAAACGGGTTCGACCGCTCGATCGCCTCGAAGACTTCGGGCGCGTCATGCCGGACCATGTCGACCGCCTGCATGAGCAGTGAAAAGCTTCGTGTGGTCATCTGCGTGGGAAGCGGCTCCATAGCGACGAGCACCCGCGCGATCAGATGGGTCAGGCCCTGAACGGCTGCGGCCTCGCGGTCATGGGCTTCCGGCGTCGTGACGATCACCTTGAGCTTCAGCACCTTCCGAAGGAAGGCCGCGGCACGACGCCCCCGCCGTCCCGAGACCGGACACACGGCGATCTTCAGGCCGGCTATCCCGTCGACGGCACTCTGGGTTCCGAACAGGGGATGGGTGCCGAGGATCTCGACGCCGGCCGGCAATCCCGCCCGCATGATCGCGACGGGCCGCATCTTCACCGAGCCGACATCGACCACCAGCGTTCCCGGCCGGAGATGCGGGGCTATCGCGGCCACGACCTCGGCCAAGCGGGAAACCGGAACGGCGAGGATGACGATCGGGCAGCGTGCGGCCGCTTCAAGGCCGGTCCGCACGGCACCGTAGGTCTCGGAATCGGGCTCAGCCGGGCGCGGATCGTAGACGCGTAACGCCCCATGCGGCGCGAGGTGCCGGGCGATCAGGCGACCGAAGGCGCCGAAGCCGATGATCCCGATGGCCGGGCGGAGCTGAGTGATGTGGGAGGATGACACGGGGACCTCGGGCAGGCGCGAGGTCGGCGGATCATGAACAGGAGCAACCGCCGACGACGCAGCGGTTGGGCATGATAAGCAGGCCGCCGCTATGGGAGCGGCGGGTAATACGATCCGGTGCGGAGCAAGCTTGGCATGGTGGGTTGCCTCTAGGCCGTGCCACCTGGCGCGTCAACTGCACCGCCTCGACGGCAGGTTCGAGGGAGCCTGAAACCAAAAACGGGACGGCTTGCGCCGTCCCGTCGGTAGGTGTCGTTATCGACCTAAGAAGATCGAGGCCAGTCGCTGGAGCAGGCCCCGCGGTGCGGGCGGAGGCTCACTCTGCCCAGGACCGTCCCCGATCTAATTGGCGGCGAAGGGGTGCTGAGCCGAGTTGCGCTGCTCGGTGACGGTCGCGGCCTTCGGCTCGCCGTTCACGGCGCGCTGGATCGAGAGCTTGGTGGCCTCGTAGTTGTACTTCTGGATCTTGGCGTCGTCGGCCGCTTCCCAGTGGATGAACACGCCGACCAGGATGAACAGGTCGTCGGCCTCATCGGCCGGGATGATGCCTTCGGCAACGGCGTCCTGGACGGCCTTGGCAACGCCGTGCTGGGCCGGGCCGAACATCTGGACGGCCTGACGGGCGTCGTTGATGGTGACCTTGTTGAACATTAGGGTGTTCGGCTTGCAGGGCAGGTTCGGCGCGATGACCGCGAGCAGGCTGGTGAAGCCGTGCTTGTTGTTCACGAGGCCGTTGCAGAAAGCCGTCTCGGCGGGCGAGCCGCGCGGTCCGATGATCAGGTCGATGTGAGCGACTTCGTTGCCGTCGCCGACGAGGGCTTCGCCAACCTGAACCTTGGTGATCTTCGCCATTCGGTGTCTCTCCCTGGATTCCGAAATAGGGCCGCGGCGCCGGACGAGGCCAGCGGCCGGGAAGCCATCCTTGTTATCGGCGCCCGTCCCTCCGGCCGTGCCGGATGGGCCGAGCCGGTTGGGCCGGACAGCGCGCCGGACCCTACAGTGAGGCCCAGCGGCTCACAACCCGCGCAAGGCCCTGATGATGAGGAATTTCTTTGGCGCCTGGCCTCGAAATGCGGGAACTTTTCGACCTTTCACGCCAGGGCGGCCCCAGCCGATGCGAGCGCATCCCAGAACAGCGTCGCCACCGTGAAATCCGCGCTGGTGCCGGGGTTGAGCCCGCGCGCCTTGAGTGACGCGTCGAGGGCGAGCAGCGCCTCAACCGGCCGGGCGGCGAGGTCGAGCCCGGAGAGCGCGGCTTCCACCTCCCGGCGAACGCCCTCGGCCACCGACGCGCCGGCCTTGCGGGCGATGTGGCTGTCCAGGACGGAGCGGAGATAGGCGAGATGGATCGCCGTCGTGCACCAGGACGGATCGAGGCCCTGGGCACGCGCCTCGGCGAGCGCCGGCAGCCCGATCGCGCTGATGTCCGAGAAGCCGGTGCCGTAGGCGCGGGCGATGCGGTCCCGGTCGGCCGCTCCCGCCATGGCGGCGCGCAGGGAGGCGGGGGCCTCCGCCGCGACGTCGTGCTTCGCGGCCCGGCCGAGGCCGCCCGGGTTGGCGAGCCGGATCGCCGCGAACACCGCGGCCGAATCTGCAGCGTCGAGATCATCCAGCACCGCGCGGACGGTCTGGCCCCGCTCGGCAGCGACCGCGAGGGGCGCGCAGAGCAGGAGAATCCCGAGATTCGTGTTCTGGGCGACCGCCGCCAGGGTCGCGGCGATCCCGGCCCGGACCCGCTTGCCGACCCCTGTGCCGGCCCGCGCCAGTTCCGGCGCCGAGACATCGGCGCTGGTGACAAAATCGGCCACCACCATGCGATGGCCGGCGGCGTAGGCGTGGACGTTGCCGGGCTTCAGCGCGTCGAGCTCCGCCAGGCAGGCGGCACGGTAGAGCGTGCCGATCAGACCGGGGTCAAGGGCGCTCATGCCACCACGAGCCGCGGAACGCTGGCGCCCCGGACGGCGGCGAGAAAGCCCCGCACCACGGCGGCGGCGATGTCGGTCTCGCACACGGTCTGGAGGCCCGACCAGGCCGGCATGGAATTGACTTCGAGGATCGCGAAGCCGCCCTCCCCGTCCTCGACGAGATCGACGCCGGAATAATCGACCCCGACCGCGGCGGCAGCGGCCTCCGCCATCTCGGCGGCCGCGGGCGGCATCGCCCAGGGCAGCGGCCGGCCACCGCGATGGACGTTGGTGATCCAGCCGTCGCCCTCGCGGATCATGCCGGCGATCGCCCGGCCGTCGCAGACGAAGACCCGGTAGTCGCGCCACAAGCCGTCGCGCCGGGGCACGTAGCGCTGGAGATAGTAGACCCGGGCCACCGCCTCCTCGTCGGGCAGGTCTTCGGGCCGCTCGATCAGCGCGAGCCCCTCCCCCTGCGATCCGAACAACGGCTTGAGCACCAGCGGCGCGCCGGGGCGCGCCTCATGCGCCACGATCCCGGCGGCGGCTTCGCGCTTCGAGACCACCCAGGTCTCCGGTGTCGGCAGGCCGGCCCGGGCGATGAGGAGCGAAGTCGCCGCCTTGTCCACCGAGCGCTCGATGGCGGTCGGCGCGTTCCAGACCGTGACCCCGGCCGAGACCAGGGCGTGCAGCACGCCGAGCCGCATGGTGGTGGCCTCGAACGTGCCGCCCGCGATGGTCCGCAACAACACGCCGCCGGGTAGCGCGCCGGAAAAGCCAGGGACGCGCAGGGGCTCGCCGCCGCCTGTGGCGACGATCACGTCGGCCAGGGAGAACAGCACCGGCTCGACCCCCTGCGCCCGCAGGGCCGCCAGGAGCCGGGCCTTGTGCCAATTGCCGTTATCGGCCGCTAGGGCGATGCGCATGGATGGAAGACTCTCGCCAGCCCTCCCGCTCGGGGGAAGGCTTCGGTCGTTATGGTTTCGAGGCGCGATCGCGAAAGCTTGCCACGACGCGCCCCCTCTCCCGTGCGGGAGAGGGTTGGGGTGAGGGACCAGGTTTTTCCGGAGAGGTCGCACCCCTCACCCTGTCCCTCTCCCGAACGGGAGAGGGGACCCGCGCTTCATGCGGTCGGCGCCGTGACGCGGTTCACGCCGCTCTCTCAATAAAGCGCAGCCAGAAGGATCCGATCTGCCTACGCGAAGGACGCATCCACCAGCGTCGGCTCCAGGCGGCCGCCGCGATAGGTGGCGCCGGTGCGCACCGAGGTGACGATCGCCTCGGCGGGCGAGAACAGGGCGCCGTCGATCTTGTAGAAATCGCCGTTCACCTGCGAAAAGATCTCGGCGAACGGGGCGCCGTGGTCGCTCGACGTCGTGGAGGGGATCTGCTCGGCGAGCAGCTTGGCGTCGGCATCGTCGGCGTCGACGAAGAGCTGGACCCGGCCGCCATAGATGATCGCGTCGTTGGTCCGGCCCATCGCCTTGATGAAATCCGGGTGCGGTGGCGAGAGCGGCGCCGAGCCGATGCCGTCGACGATGGCGTGCAGGTCGAAGCCGACCGTGTGGGCCTTGTGCAGGGCCACTTCCAGCACCCGGGCGACCACTTGGGTCGAGCCGGCGAGGCTCTGGGTCGGGGCGAAGATGAAGGTGAGATCTTCCGGGCGCAGGCCGGCGGCCTCGGCGACCTTGGCGACCACGCTCTCGGGCGGCCCGCCGGCCGCTTCGAGGACCAGGGCGGTCTTGGTGGCCGAATCCCGGTAGCCCAGCTCCTGATACAGGTCCTCGACGGCCGCGACCGCGCGGCCCGGGCCCGAGCCGAGGGCGAAGAAGCCGGAATCGCCGGCCTCGTCGGCGAGGCTCCAGCCGGCATACTGGCTGCCGAGGCAGGCGAGCACCGGATCGGCCGCGTGGACGATCACGGAATACGGCCAGGAGGCGATCGGGCCGCTCGGGGCGATGGTCACGCTGCCGAGGCCGCCGAGGCAGATCTCGGCGATGCGCCGCCCGGCCTCGATCGAGCCCCGCGCCTGCGCGCCGGCATCGACCATCCGGGCTCCGCCGGCCGCCTGCGAGACCGACAAGCGCAGGGTCGCGGCGTCGGCCACGAACCGCTCGATCAGCGGCGCCGTCAGCGCGTTGACGCTGGGATAGGATTGGCTGGCACTCATCACAGGGCTTCCTCGGGGTGCGTTTTCTTTGCGGCCAGGGCAGCGTGCAGCTGCGCCGTCCGCGTGTTCAAACTGTCGAGCGCCGCCTGCCGGTCGGCCCCAAGGGCAAGCACCGTGCAGAGGGGCGCGTCGCGGCGGACCACCGTGCCGGGGCGCGGGCGGTCGCGCACGTGATCCGGCCAGGACAAGTCCGGGACGGGCGCATGCTCGCGCTCCGCGTAACAGATCTGCGCGGCTGCCGCATCCGCCGGTTGCGCGCCGAGTGTCGGCATGCCGCCGAGGCTCGCATCGATATGGACGGCCAGCAGGGGCGTACTTCGCCGATCCAGGATATCGAGGGTCGCGCCGGGCCGCGGATTGATCTCGGTGAGCCACCAGCCGGATTCGTCAACCAGAAAATCTGCGCTAGCGAGCCCGCGCAGGCCCGTCGCCGCGATGATTTTTTCAATGGCCTCTGCGACCGTGGCGAGCAGCGCGTCGGGGAGAAGCGGCGCCTCCGCAGCGCCGGTCGCGAGTGCGCCGCCGTAGCGATAGGGCCGGATCGGCGACGGCACGCACCATTGCTCGGTGCAGGCGAGCACCCGGATCGTGCGCCCATCGGCGAGGACATTCAGTGCATAGGGCCGGCCGGGGACCCGAACCTGACAATAGTGGCCCTCCGGCGCGGGCCCGCGTGTGGCCGGCCGGATATGGCTGCCTCCGCTGTCGCCGACCCGCTTGAGCAGCCAGCCGGACGGATCGGGCGGCGGGTCCGTGGCAATCGCCGGATGCGGGACGCCAAGCCGAGCGCAGAGCGCAGCGAACGTGAACGGATCCTTGAGCGCCGCGATGGCGCCGGCATCGGCGCCGATCAGCCGATGATTGTCCGCGATGCGGGCGACGAGGCCGGGGGCGTCCTCGAAGCCGCTGCCGAGGACGATGCCCATCGGCGATCCGGCCGCATCGGCCAGTGCGTCGATGGCCGCCAGGGTCGCCTCTGCGGCGATCGGGCTGCCGAAACGGCCCGGGAGCGGCCGGTAGGCTTCGCTCAGCGCCAGCGTGTCGGAATCGCCGAACAGGTCGGCCACGTAGGGGCGCAGGCCCGCTCGCCGGGCCGCCTGGGCGAGGGCGCGCCCGGCCTGTGCGGCGATCAGGATCGCCTGGGCCATGCCGGGATGCGCCGGTGCCGGCTCAGCCGGCGATCTCGACCGCCAGGGTGTAGGCGTCGCGGAAATCGAGGCAGAGCGGCGTGTCGGAGGCGAGCATCCGGTCGAACAGGCGGCGCTGCGTCTGGTACTTCACGTTGCCCACCGCCAGGGCGCCGATGCCGACGCCCTTGCCGGCCGGCAGGGGCACGTCGACCGCGTTGACGTCGATCCCGGCGATGCCGGCCGGCGGTACGGCGTTCACGTCGGAGGCGACGAGTAGCTTCGGGGCCGATTTCAGATCCTCGGCAGAGAGGATCGGGATGCCGGCCGGGCCGGCGGACAGAATCACGTCGGCGTCGCGGATGGCGAGGCGGCGATCCTCCGGCGTCGTGCCGTCGACGGCGCCGACCTCGGTGCCGAAACGCCATTTCATCGTGAAGGCGATCTTCGAGACCCGCTCCTCGCCGTCATGGCCGACCAGCACGGTCTGCGCACCCTGGAGCGCGCCGATCACCGCGGCCACGTAGGCCACGACGCCGGCGCCGCCGAAGATCACGATGCGCTTGCCGGTCAGGTCGGTGTTGAACTTCTGCCGCAGCGCCCGGGAGACCTGCGCGACCATGGCGGCGCCCGTGGTGAACGAGCCTGCCGGATCGGCGAAGACGTGGTTCACGAAGGGCGGCACGAAGGCCTTCTTGGCGCGGTCGACCATGTCGAGGGCGTCCTCGGCGTTCTTGCCGCCGATGAAGAGGCCGGTGCGGGTGCCGTCGGCCGGCGCCCGCGAGAAGATGGAATCCTGGGTCAGCGAGACCACATCGGCGAGGCTGACCTCCGTGTAGGTCACCACCGTCTCGAAGCCGGCATCGACGGCCATGTTCACGTCGAACGGGCTCATGTGCCGGAGCGGCGTCAGCATGTGGAGGATCGAGCGGGCCATGGCGTCCTATCCCGTGCGGCGCGCGTCGATCCGCGCCTGCTGTCCGTCCAAAACGCCCTGCGGACGCCGCGGTCAAGCCCGGGGGCGCCGGTTCAGGCCGCCGTGGTTATCGTGGCGCCGGTGTTGCGGCCCCGGGCGATCAGGAAGCGGAGCGGCCCGCCGCGATCGAGGCTCGCCACGAGGGCCTGCGCCTCCGCTTCGGAGGGCATCAGCACGAATCCGGTCGGCCCCCAGGACGACTGGCCGTAGCCCGGCACGCCCTGCGCGCCGGCATTCGCCAAAGCCTCCGCCACCGCGGCGCTGGCGTAGCGGCCGCCCTGGTGCGGGGCGAAGTGGTCGCCGATCAGGTCCTGGATTCGCGTGATGCCGGCGCCGAAACCCTGCGGCTCGGCGAGCGCCGCCGCCGGCAGGACCTGCATCAGCACGATCCGGCAGATCTCGGCGGCCTGCGCCTCGGGAAAGCGCGGGAGATCGCGGAACGCCTCCACCTCTCGCGTGCCGTGGACGCCGGCCATGCTCTGGTCGAGGATGAGGACGATCCGCCAGGCTTCGGGATAGGCGAGCCGTGCCGTCACCGGCGGCGGCGCGCCGTCGTCACCGCGGCCGCCATCGACGATCAGGCCGCCCTCCGTGAAGGCGCAGAGGCCGACGCCCGAGCGGTTGCCTCGATCGAGGCTGGCGGAGAAAGTTTTTGCGGAAAACGCGGCCCCATTGAGCTGCGCCACAGCCGCCGCCACCGCGAGGGCGAGCTGCGTGCCCGATCCGAAGCCGGCATGGGCCGGGATCGTCCGCTCGACATGGATGGCGACCGCATCCGGGCTGCCGAGATGGCCGGCGGCCGCCTGGGCGTAGCCGCGGACCCGGTCGGCTTCCGCGCCGGTGACGGATACATCCGCGGCCCGGCGGGCGGTAAGCGCCAGGGATGGTTCGTCGATGGCGAGCCCGATGCTGCCGAAGCGCCGGCCCAGGCCGCCATGCAGGTCCAGGAATCCGAAATGGAGCCGGGCCGGCGCCTCGACCCGGACGGCACCCTGCGCCGTACCCGCCTCGTTCCGCCCGGGAACCTCGCCCACGCCCATGCCCCTGAAACCCGCCGGCGAACCGCCCGACCGGCGCGCTTGTCCCACGCGGCAGGCGGCCGAAGCAACGGGATCGTACGGCCGATCGGTCGGCGTGTGCTCCGACCCCCCTTGCCGCGGCGGCCGGATGAATGCAAACCTAGGCCAGCGACGGCGCGCCGAGTTGCCGCCCGCCCGGATCTGCCGGGCGGTCGAGCCATTCCGATCCGGCGGGATCCCTTCCTTCGGAAGCGACCCGCTACGTCCGGTCTTACGGCCGTCGCCCGCTCCGAAGCCAAACAAGAACGTCGCGTGAGGGAGCATGGCAGCCTGGGTGAAGGGTGGCGCGACGGACGCGGGCACCGCCATCGAGGCGGCCGTATCCTTGCTCGCCAAGGCGCGCGCGCCGGTGATCGCCGGCCTCAGCGCCGATGTCGCCGCGATCCGCGCGGCCTACGATCTCGCGGGGCGCATCGGCGCCTCCATTGATACCGCCGGTGCGGTCGGTACCTATGCCGAGCTCGGCGCGCTGAGCCGTGTGGGTGCCATGACCTCGACGCCGGCTGAGGCGGTCGGCCGGGCCGATGCGGTGCTCGTCGTCGGCGCCGCGCCGTGGCGCACGCCCCTCCTGAAACGCTTGTCGGAGACGAAGCCGACGCGCGGGCGCGCGGCCGGGTCGGACCGCGCGCTCCTGGCACTCGGCGCCGGGGCCGATGGCGCCAAGGCAACGTTCTCCCACCCCGCCGAGGGCGGCTTGGCGGAGGCGGTCGCAGAATTGCGCGCCTACGGAAAAGGCCATCTCGCCGGTGACACGCCGCAGGCCAAGCTCCTGGCGCAGCTCACCGCGGGGCAATACGGCGTTCTGCTGTACGATCCCGCGGAGCTCGGCGAGCTCGGCGTGGAGATGCTCCAGACCTTCGCCATGGAGCTGAACGAGTCCACGCGCTGCTTCACCCTGGCGGTGTCGGGTGCGGACCAGGACCGCGCCGTCGTGCCGGTGGCCGCCTGGCTGACCGGGCAGGCGCCGCGCAGCGGGTTCGGCCGCCGCGTCCCGGAACACGATCCCTGGCGCTTCGATGTCGCCCGGCAGGTCGCCGCCGGCGAGGTCGATGCCGTGATCTGGCTCGCCGCCCTGCCGGTGCCCCGTCCCGATTGGCTGGCCGCCGTGCCGTCCGTGGGGCTGGTCGCCGAGGCCGAAGCCTCTTTCGCCGACGTGGTGATCGCGGTCGGCCGCCCCGGCCGGGACCTGGGCGGCGTCTTGTGGAACGAGCAGCGCGCCGCGCTGACCTACTGGCCGGCTACGGCACCGAAAGATCTGCCGTCTGCCGCGTCGGTGCTGGGCGCCCTGAAGGATCGCCTGGCCGAAGGTCGCGCCGCGTCGAGGAGTGAGCCCGCATGCTGAGCGTGATCCGGGGCGGGCGCGTCGTCGATCCGACCGCGTCCCGCGATGCCGTCGGCGATGTCTGGATCGAGGACGGCCGCATCGTCGATCCGGAGGGCCGGCAACCCGATCGGGTGATCGACGCGTCGGGCTGCGTCGTGATGGCCGGCGGCGTCGAGGTGCATTCGCACATCGCCGGCGGCAACGTGATCACGTCGCGCCTGCTCCTGCCCGACCTTTACGTGAGCGAGGCGTCGCCCGAGGGGCATCCCTTCGCCCATGCCGGCGGGGCCGCGGGCTGGATCGGCTCGACCTATGCGCGGATGGGCTACACCACCGCGGTCGAGCCGGCGATGCCGCCGACCCACGCGCTGGCGACCCAGCTCGAACTCGCCGACATCCCGCTGCTGGATCGCGGCGCGCTCACCGTGATGGGCAACGACGACCAGCTGCTGCAGCTGCTGCGCGAGCGCCAGGGCGGCAACGCCGTGCGCGATCTCGTGGCGCTCTCGGTCGCCACCTCGCGCGGGCTGGGCGTGAAGTGCATCAATGCCGGCGGCGCCTCCGCCTTCAAGGATGGGGCGTTGCGCCTGTCGCTGGATGAGGAGATCCCGGTTTACGGCCTCTCGACCCGGCAGATCATGGGCTCGCTGCTCGACGCGGTCGAGGCGATCGGCGTGCCGCACCCGCTGCACGTCCACTGCAACAATCTCGGCCTGCCCGGGGCGGACGATTCGTTCGTCGAGACCCTGGAGGCGGCCGAGGGCCGGCGCATCCACTTCGCCCACGCGCAGTTCTACGCCTACGGCGCCACCGAGGGCGGCGGCTTCCGCTCGGCTGCCGAGCGGATCGCGCAGGCGATCGCCGACAACCCGAACGCGACCCTCGATATCGGGCAGGTGGTGTTCGGCCAGACCGTGACGGTATCGCTCGACATCCTGCGCCAGTTCGCTGGCCGCAAGGGCGCCAACCCGAAGAAGTGGGTGCTGAATGCCGGCGATGCCGAGGGCGGCGGCGTGGTGCCGTTCCTGTACCGGCCGCGCGGCCCGACCAGTTCGCTGCAATGGGCGATCGGCCTGGAGATCATGCTGCTCTCCACCGATCCGGAGCGCACGATCCTGACCACCGACCACCCGAACGGCGGCCCGTTCACGCAGTATCCGCGCATCATCCACCTGCTGATGGACAAGTCCGAGCGCGACCGCGAGATCGCGACCCTGCCCGGCATCGTCGGCGAGCGGTCCGGCCTGCCTGGCCTGGAGCGGGAATACACCCTCTCGGAGATCGCCCAGCTGACCCGGTCCGGTCCGGCCAAGCTCCTGGGCCTCGCCGACCGCGGCCACCTGCGGCCGGGCGCCTGCGCCGACGTTGCGGTCTATCGCGACGATACCAACCGCACCGCGATGTTCAGCGCCGCCAAGCTCGTCCTCAAGGACGGCGTGCCGATCGTCGAGGATGGCGAGGTGGTCGAGTGGCGCGCTGGCCAGACACTGTCGCTCACGGTCGAGTCCGATCCGGCGATGGCCAAGCGTGCCGACGCCTACCTGTCCGACCGGTTCGGCGCGGGGCTCGACAGCTTCGCAGTGCCGGATGCGGCCTTCGACGCCGATGCGGACACCTTCGAGGCGGTGCCATGCCGGGTTTGACAGCCGCTACCGGCCCGTTTCCCGCTGCATATGCTGCCGGACGTGGCGCGGGTCCCCTCTCCCGTGCGGGAGAGGGACAGGGTGAGGGGTGCGACCTCTCCGGAAAGACCTTATCCCTCACCCCAACCCTCTCCCGCACGGGAGAGGGGGCACCTCGCGGTTCTGGTGAACCGATCTATGAAGGTCTCAGCGGGCCATCGGTCTTGAACAGGCCCGAGATTTATCTCGGGAGAGGGTTCGGGCTGTCGCGGAAGTCCCAAAACAATGTCTGAGCTCAGCCTCAACGGCATCCCGATCGTCGACACCTTCGCGGAGGCGTTCGACGTGGCCGGGACCGCCATCGTCGTCACCAACGACACCGCCAAGTGGGCCATGATCGCGGCCACCACCATGACGGGCTTCGCCACGTCGGTGATCGGCTGCGGCGCCGAGGCCGGCATCGATGCCGTACTGGCCCCGGAGGAGACTCCGGACGGGCGGCCGGGGGTGCGCATCCTGCTGTTCGGCTTCGAGCCGAACGGCCTCAAGGAGCAACTCATCAAGCGGGTCGGCCAGTGCATCCTGACCTGCCCGGGCACGGCCTGCTTCGCAGGCGTCGATGGTCCGAACAAGATCAAGCTCGGCGGTGCGATCCGATACTTTGGTGACGGTTTCGCCATCGCCAAGCGCCTGCCCGACGCCTCCGGCAAGGCCCGGCGCTACTGGCGCATCCCGGTCATGGACGGCGAGTTCCTCTGCGAGGATTCGGTCCGGGCCGTGGATGGCGCGGTCGGCGGCGGCAACCTGCTGTTCCTCGGCCGCACCCACTCCGAGACGCTGATCGTCGCCGAGGCGGCCGTGGAGGCCGCCAAGGCGGTGCCGGGTGCGATCCTGCCGTTCCCGGGCGGCATCGTCCGCTCGGGCTCGAAGGTCGGCGGCCGGACCAAGGGCATGATGGCCTCCACCAACGACGCCTATTGCCCGACCCTGAAGGGCCGAGCCGGCTCGGCGCTCCCCGCCGAGTGCGGCGTCGTGCTGGAGATCGTGATCGACGCCCTGACTTCGCAAGGCGTGTCCGATTCGATGCGGGCTGGGCTCCATGCGGCCACCAAGATCGGCGGCAAACACGGGCTGATCGCCGTCACGGCGGGCAATTACGGCGGCAATCTCGGCCGCCACCATTATCACCTGCGCGACCTGCTCGCGCGGGACGACGCCAAGACGGAGGGCTGAGCCTTGAGCACCCTCACCCTGCGCGAAACGCCGCCCGAGCGGCTCGACTTCCTGAACATCAACCCGCTGGCGCTGAGCCGCCTGTCGCAGGCCGAGGCCGAGCGCCTGGAGGTCGGGACGACCCGCACCGGCGTGCGGCTCGGCGACTGCTTCTCGGTGTCGCTCGACGGCTCCGACACCCTGACTATCGCGGGCGGCCATGAGCGCCTCGACCGGGTCGGCGCTTCCCTGTCCGAGGGCACGATCCGCGTTACCGGCGATGTCGGCCAGCGCCTCGGCGCGGGCATGGCCGGCGGCAGCCTGACCGTGACCGGCCATGCCGGCCCCTATGCCGGCGCCGGCGCCACCGGCGGCACCATCACCATCGACGGCGATGCCGGGAACTATGCCGGCGGAGCGGTCTACGCGGCCAAGGCCGGTCTCGACGGCGCGACGCTGATCATCCGCGGGACGGCCGGCGCTCATCTCGGCGATCGCATGCGGCGCGGCATTCTTTTGGCGGGCCGCGCCGGAGCGTATGCCGGCTCCCGCATGATCGCCGGGACCCTGGCGGCACTCGCGGTGGGCGACCATCCGGGCTACGGCATGCGCCGCGGCACCCTGCTGATCGGTTCACACGGGCGGCTGTCGCCGACCTTCGTGGAGACCGGGACGCACGACCTCGTGTTCCTGCGTCTCCT
The DNA here is from genome assembly GCF_022829425.1 of Methylobacterium sp. J-072. Lineage (NCBI taxonomy): Bacteria > Pseudomonadati > Pseudomonadota > Alphaproteobacteria > Hyphomicrobiales > Methylobacteriaceae > Methylobacterium > Methylobacterium sp. J-072. The sequence continues at coordinate 189,020 of NZ_JAKSYK010000192.1, forward strand.
CGGCAAGACCCTCGCGGGCCTCAGCGCCGAGCATGCCGCGCTGCTCGACCGGCCGCTGCGGCGCTATTCCGGCGATCTCGCGACCATTGCCAAGGGTGAGATCTGGGTCGCGTCCTGACGCCGCCCTGGGCAGAGCGGCCGCGCGCGGCATATGCTCTGCCCAAGCCGGCCCAGACGAGGCCGGCAATCTGGGGAGACGCCCATGCTCCTGCTTCTGTCGATCTGCCTCGTCGCCCAGCCCTCGACCTGCCGCGAGGACCGGATCGAGATGTCCTACGAGGGCTCGAACCCGTTCATCTGCCTGCGCCATTCGCAGAGCGCGCTGGCGACCTGGCAGGCGTCCCATCCGGACTGGCACGTCGAACGCTGGCGCTGCGCCGCGCGCGGCAGCGTGCCGAAGGATCTGTGAGCGCGTCCCGCGATTGCGGGCGGAGGTTCTCGGCGGGGCGCAACCGATGCGCTCGCTGAAGCTTCGCTTCGCGCTGCTGCTCGGTGGCACCGCCATCGTGGTGATGCTGGCGGCCATCGCGGCGCTGGCCTCGATCGCCGCCGCCGAGCGCACCGTCGACCGCACCCTGGAGGCGCAGCGGCGCCTCGAATTGCTGGCCGAGTTGTCCGGCCGCCTGACCCAGTTCGGCTTGGCAGCGGTGGAGACCGTGGGCAATCCCGATGGGCAGCCCGAGGCCATGGCGATCGCGCGCGACAATGCCGACCGGGCCCTGGCCACGGTCGACGAGGCGCTGGCCAGGAGCTTCCCGCCGAGCGACGACCCGGCCGATCGCATGCAATACGCCGCGCGTACGCGCCCGATGGCGCAACTGCGCGCAGCCCGGGTCGTGCTCGACCGGCAGGTGGCCCGGATCAACCGGCAGACCGAATCCGACAAGCGCCAGGACGCGATCAAGGGCGCGCTCAACGGTTTCGGGGCGATGACCGGCCAGCCGCTCTCGTTCCTGATCGAGGCCGAGCGGCGCAGCATGGCGCTCGGGTCCGAACAGGCCCGAGCCCTGTCGGCGCGCCTGCGCGTGGCCGCGGCGGCGGCGGTGACGGCCGCCCTCGTTCTGCTGGCCGTGCTCTATCGCGGCGTCACTCGTCCGACCCTGGCCCGGATCGAGGAGGTCCGGCGTGCGGCGAGTGCCATCGGCCATGGGGCGCTCGACACGCGCCTCTCGGTGGCGACCCGGGACGAACTCGGCCTGCTCATGACCAACGTCAACCGCATGGCCGCGCGGCTCGCCCGCCGGGAATCGCGAGTCGCGGCTGACCGGGCGGCGCTGGAGGATACGGTGGCCGCCCGCACCGCCGATTTGCGTGCCGCCAATGCGCGGCTCGAAGCCGTCGATCGCTCGCGCCGGCGCTTCTTCGCCGATGTCAGCCACGAGCTGCGCACACCGCTCACCGTCATCCTCGGCGAATGCGACCTGGCGCTCCGCGGTGCCTCCCGAGGCGCCGATCCGGGGCCGGTCTTCGCCACGATCCGCAAGCGGGCGCAGCGGCTGAAACTGCGCGTCGAGGATCTGCTGCGCGTCGCCCGCTCCGAATCCGGCGAGATCGAATTCGACAAGCGCCCCCTCGGGCTCGCCTCGGTGCTGGCCGAGGCGGTCGACAACATGGCGTCCGAGGCCGCGCGCCGCCGGGTCGCCCTGAACCTCGAGCCCGGCAGCCAGGACGTGGAATGCCTGGCTGACCGGGAGTGGATCCGCCAGACCGTCGAGAGCTTGGTGGACAACGCCCTGCGCCATGCCAAGGGCCTGAGCCGGGTCGAGGTCGCGCTGTCGGCCGGGCCGGGCGCCCTCGCCCTGATCACCGTGACCGATGACGGGCCGGGTTTCGGCGCCTCGGAGGCCGAGCTGTTCGAGCGCTTCCGGCGCGGGGCGGGGCCGAGCCCGGATGAGACCGGCTTCGGCATCGGCCTCGCGCTGGCACGCTGGATCGTCGAGCAGCATGGCGGCACGATCCGCCTCGGCGCCGGCCCGGACGGGCGCGGGGCCCGGGTCAGCCTGGACATTCCGGCGCTCGATCCGGCATGGGAAACGGGCACGGCCGGGGATGCGGCCGGCGGCGCGCAGGTGAGGGAGTCGGCCGCATGACGCGGATCCTGATCGTCGAGGACGATATCGACATCCGGGGCCTGTTGGCCCGCGGCCTGGAAGCCGAGGGGTTCGAGGTCGGCACCGCGGCCTGCGTGGACGAGGCGCTGAAGGCCGCGCACGATCCGGCACCGGGTGCGGTCCTCCTCGACATCAACCTGCCTGACGGGTCCGGCCACGATGTCTGCCGCTCCCTGCGCGAGGGCGGCTTCCCGGGGGCGATCCTGTTCCTGTCCGCCCGCGACGAGATCCGCGACCGGGCCGAGGGGCTGGCGCTCGGCGCCGACGACTACATCATCAAGCCCTTCGTGTTCGACGAGTTGGTGGCGCGCCTGCGCACTCACCTGATGCGGCGCGAGCAGGCCGAGGCGCCGCGCTCGCGCATCACCGCCGGCCGGCTCCTGCTCGATCTCGACACCCGCCAGGCGAGCTGCGGCGAGGCCAGCGCGCGGCTGACACCGCGGGAGGCCGACCTGCTCGCCATGCTGATGGAGAGCATCGGCAAGCCGGTGTCCCGGGCCGACATTTTCGACCGGCTCTGGGCCAGCCAGGGCGGCGTCTCGCTCAACGTGGTGGACGTTTATATCGGCTATCTCCGCTCCAAGATGGCCGACTTCGTCCGCTACGGCGGGCCGGGATTGGTCACCGTCCGCGGCAAGGGCTTCATGCTGGAGCTGCGCGGTCCGGACTTCCGCCAATAAACGATTTTACTTAAGTCGAACCCGGTAACGTTTCTCGGGCGTATCTGGGCTTTTAGGTGGAGTCTCACGAAAAATTTGGGAGGATCCGGCAAGTTAGTGCTTGAAGACCGCAGCTGAATCGCCGATATCGGGGGCGCGCCGGAAACCAGAGCGCCATCAGTGTCTTAGAGGTTTCTTAGGAACCCGTGACGCTCGGTGAGGAACCCCCAAGGAGAAACACCATGAAGTGGGCTGCCCCCGTTGTGTCCGAAATCTGCGTCGGCATGGAAGTGACGAGCTACGAGTCGGCCGAGATCGACACGTTCAACTGAGCGTTTCGCAACGAAGTTTCCAGGGGCCGGGGATCGCGGGAGCCGCACCATGCGCATCGTGATCCTCGGCTCCGCGGCCGGCGGCGGCCTCCCGCAATGGAATTGCCGCTGCCCCAACTGCACCTTGGCGCGGTCCGAGCCCGACCGGGTGTGGCCGAGGACCCAGTCGAGCATCGCGGTCTCGGCGGACGGGTCCGACTGGCTGCTGATCAACGCGTCGCCGGACATCCGGCAACAGCTCTTCGACAATCCGCAGATGCACCCCCGTGAGGGCCTGCGTCACTCGCCGATCCGGTCCGTGCTCCTGACCAACGGGGACGTCGACCACGTGGCGGGTCTGCTGACCTTGCGCGAGGGCCAGCCCTACACGCTCTACGCCACCCGCGGCATCCTCGATTCCGTCAACGCCAACCGGGTGTTCGACGTGATGGCCGAGGGTGTCGTCGCCCGGCAGGCGGTCGCCATGGACCAGCGTTTCGAGCCCCTGCCCGGCCTTTTCGTCACGCTGTTTGCTGTGCCCGGCAAGGTGCCGCTCTGGCTCGAAGACGAGACGATGGAGATCGGCGCCGAGACCGAGACCACCGTGGGCGCCCTGATCGAGGCGAATGGCCGCCGCCTGGCCTACATCCCCGGCTGCGCCCGGGTGACGGACGGCCTGCGCGACCGGATCGCCTGCGTGGACGCGCTGCTGTTCGACGGCACCGTCCTGTACGACGACGACATGATCCGGGCCGGTGTCGGCACCAAAACCGGTTGGCGGATGGGCCATGTCCCGATGCGGGGCGAAAACGGTTCGATCGATGCGCTGGCCGGCACCGCCATCGGGCGTCGGGTCTTCGTCCACATCAACAACACCAACCCGGTCCTGGTCGAGGGCTCGCCCGAACGGGCCGATGTCGAGGCGGCGGGCTGGACCGTGGCGCATGATGGGCTGAGCCTGGCCCTCTGAGACATGTTCGACCGGCCGTTGGGTGCAGACCGCGCCGGCACTATATCGACTCCGAGCCCGGACATTCGCCCCGCCGGGGCCGCGTTCTGAAAGACGGTCTCCGGCTATCGGGACGAGGCTCTCAACGAGGGCGGGATCGGAGTACAGGAAACGCGACCCGAGAACGGATCCCGGACACGCCATGAACGCAGTCTTCCCGACCCCCTCGCCAACCCCCGACGCCGCCGACAGCCAGCGCCTTCTGAGCCCGGACGAGCTTGAGGCGGCTTTGCGCGACATCGGCGCGCGCCGGTACCACATCCTGCATCCGTTCCACCGGCTCCTGCACGACGGCAAGCTTTCGAAGGACCAGGTCCGGGCCTGGGCGCTCAACCGATACTATTACCAGGCGATGATCCCGGTGAAGGACGCCGCGGTGCTCGCCCGGATGACCGACGCGTCCCTGCGTCGGATCTGGCGTCAGCGCATCGTCGACCATGACGGCGACCATCCGGGCGACGGCGGCATCGAGCGCTGGCTGAAACTGGCCGAAGGCGTCGGCTTCGATCGCGACTACGTGCTCTCGACCCGGGGCATCCTGTCAGCGACCAAGTTCTCCGTGGAGGCCTATGTCCACTTCGTCGCCGAGAAGAGCCTGCTGGAGGCGATCGCGTCGTCGCTGACCGAGATGTTCTCGCCGACGATCATTTCCGAGCGCGTCGCCGGGATGCTGAAGAACTACGACTTCATCACGAAGGACACGCTCGCCTATTTCGACAAGCGCTTGACCCAGGCGCCGCGCGACGCCGACTTCGCCCTCGACTATGTGAAGACGCACGCGACGACGCCCGCGCTGCAGCGCCAGGCGATGGACGCGCTGACCTTCAAGTGCAACGTGCTCTGGACGCAGCTCGACGCCCTGTACTTCGCCTATGTCGCTCCCGGGATGATCCCGCCGGATGCCTGGACGCCGGGGACCGGCCTCGTCGCTGAGGCGCCGGCCTCTCAGGCGGGTGCCGGCGTGCGCAAGATGGTGGCGGACGACCGGCCGCGCCTGCCGCGCGGCGTGCGGCTGCGTCATGACGAGACCCGCGGCAAACATGTCCTGCTCGCCCCCGAGCGGACCTTCGATCTCGACGACAACGCCGTGGCGGTGCTGAAGCTCGTGGATGGCAACCGCAGCGTCGCGGTGATCGCCGACGAGCTGGGCCGGACCTATGCGGCCGACCCGCGGGCCATCGAGGCCGACATCCTCGTGATGCTGGACGGCCTGGCGGAGAAACGGGTCCTGGAGCGATGAACGCACTGACGCCGAACCGGCCGGACCTGCCGGCGCCGGTGGGTCTGCTCGCGGAGCTGACCCATCGCTGCCCCCTGCGCTGTCCCTACTGCTCCAACCCGCTGGAGCTCGACCGCCGGTCCGGCGAGCTCGACACGGCGACGTGGCAGCGCGTCCTGACGGAAGCGTCGGGCCTCGGCGTCCTTCACGTCCACCTGTCCGGGGGCGAGCCGACGGCGCGCAACGACATCGTCGAGATCACCAAGACCTGCGCGGATCTCGGCCTCTACTCGAATCTGATCACCTCCGGGGTGGGCGGCGCGCTGTCCAAGCTCCAGGCCCTGTACGATGTCGGGCTCGACCACGTGCAGCTCTCGGTGCAGGGCGTCGACGCGCAGAACGCCGAGCGGATCGGCGGTCTCAAGAATGCGCAGCCCCAGAAATTCGAATTCGCCGCCAAGGTGGTCGAACTCGGGCTACCGCTGACGCTGAATTCCGTGATCCACCGCGGCAACATCCACGAGGTCGAGGGCTTCATCGACCTGGCCGTGAAGATGGGCGCCAAGCGCCTCGAAGTGGCGCACACGCAGTATTACGGCTGGGCCTATGTCAACCGCGCCGCCCTGATGCCCGACAAGGCGCAGGTCGATGCTTCGATCCGGATCGTCGAGGCGGCGCGCGAGCGGCTTAAGGGCCAACTCGTCATCGACCTCGTCGTGCCGGACTATTACGCGAAGTACCCGAAGGCCTGCGCCGGCGGCTGGGGCCGCAAGCTGATGAACGTCACGCCCCAGGGCAAGGTCCTGCCCTGTCACGCGGCCGAGACGATCCCCGGCCTCGAATTCTGGCACGTCACCGAGCATTCGCTCGGCGAGATCTGGCGGGATTCGCCGGCCTTCACCGCCTATCGCGGTACCGACTGGATGCAGGAGCCCTGTCGCTCCTGTGACCGACGCGAGAAGGATTGGGGCGGCTGCCGCTGCCAGGCCCTGGCGCTGGCCGGCGATGCCGCAGCGACCGACCCCGCCTGCTCGCTCTCGCCGCTCCACGCGAAGGTGCGCGCGCTGGCCGTCGAAGAGGCGGCCGAGACCCCGCCGGATTATGTGTACCGGACGATCGGCAGCAACGTCCGGTCGCCGTTCAAGGAGGACGTCAACTCGTGAAGCTTCTCGCCACGACAGCCGTCGCGCTGGTGCTGGCCGCGATGCCAGCGCTCGCCGAAGAGGCGCCCAAGCCCGCGGCTGCGGTCACCTCGGTCAATGCGGCGGCCCCGCCCAGTGCGGCCGACCTGCTGTTCGAGCAGCCGCACATGAAGAACGCGGCCCCCGGCTCGACGATCACGTATGATTATCTGCGCCGGTCCGGCATCGCCAAGGGACCGTTCGGACCGCCCCTGTCGGATACGGTCACGCTCACGCTGGAGCCCGGGAAGAGCCCGGAGGCCCGCGACATCCGCGTGGCCATGTTCTCCGGCCTGAACCGCGTACCGGCCGGTCCGTTCGAGGACATGAGCGGCAACCCGGTGGTCTCGCTGTTCCTGGAGAACCACCTCCGGTCGCTGGCGAAGGTGCTGGAAGCCAATCCGCGCTACCTGAAGCTCGCGATCCGCAAGGGTCTGCGCGAGGCGGCGACCGTGACGCCGACCAAGGTTTCGGTGGGCGGGCGCGAGGTCGATGGCTGGCGGGTCGAGATCCAGCCCTTCGCCAAGGACGCCATGGAACAGCGCATGCGCGGCCTGGACAAGATGATCTACACCTTCATCACCGCCCCGGAGGTGCCCGGCGAGATCGTCTCCATCGAGGCGTCGTCGAAGAACGCCGAGGGTGGCGAATTGCTCGAGGAGAAGCTGAGCTATGATCAGAAAGCTGGCTGAACGCGGCGCGCTGGCCGCCCTCGCCCTCACCCTGTCGGGCCTGGCCGGCTGGGCAGCCGAGGAGAACGACTATCCCACCGACGCGCGGGTCGATTATGTCTTCGGCTGCATGGCGGCCAACGGCCAGACCCGCGAGAGCATGCAGCGCTGCTCCTGCTCGCTCGACCAGCTCGCCGCGATCCTGCCCTACGACAAGTACGTTCAGGCGAGCACGGTCCTGTCCATGCGCCAGGGCATCGGCAACCGCGCCAACGAGTTCAAGTCGACCAAGATCTTCGACGACAAGGTCGCGGATCTGCGCCGCGCCCAGGCCGAAGCCGAGATCCGCTGCTATCGCGGATGATGACTCAAAGCACGCTGCGGAACAGTGGAATTCGGTTTTCCGAAATCAGCATGCTTTGGTGATGACGGCCGGCGTTGCGCTGGCCCGTCGTTTCGATCACACCGGGTCCCGAACCGCATCCGCGAACGGGACCCGATCCGTGCCCCCCTCCCCCCGCCTATCCGACCTGCTGCCCGGCCTCGGGGCCCGCACGCTGGTGATGGGCATCCTGAACGTCACGCCGGATTCCTTCTCGGACGGCGGCCTGTTCTCCGGCGAGGCCGAAGCGGTGTCGCAGGCCGAACGGCTGGTGGCCGAGGGCGCCGCGATCCTCGACATCGGCGGTGAATCGACCCGGCCCGGCCATGTTCCGGTACCGGCCGAGGACGAGCAGGCCCGCGTCCTGCCGGTGATCCGGGCGCTGGCGCCCCGGCTTTCCGTGCCGATCTCGATCGACACCTACAAGGCCTCGACCGCCCGCCTCGCCCTCGAAGCTGGGGCCCGCATCGTCAACGACGTCTGGGGCCTGCAGCGCGAGCCCGACATCGCTGCCGTCGCGGCCGCACATGGCGCCCCGGTGGTGATCATGCACAACCGCGAGACCATCGACGCGGATCTCGACATCGTCGCCGACATGCGGGCCTTCTTCGAGCGTTCCCTCGACATCGCCCGCCGCGCCGGCCTCCCGGAGGGCGACATCGTGCTCGATCCGGGAGTCGGCTTCGGCAAGACCTGGTCGCAGCACCTGGAGGCGCTGCGGCGCCTGCCCGAGATCCGGGCGCTCGGCTTTCCGGTTCTGGTCGGCGTCTCCCGCAAGTCGCTGCTCGGGCGCCTGCACGACCGCGAGACCCGGCCCGCCGACCGCCTCCACGGCTCGCTCGCCGCCCACGCCCTGGCGGCGACGCTGGGGGCCGACATCGTGCGGGTGCATGATGTCGCCGCCCATATCGACGCCATGCGGGTGGTCGACGCCGTGATGCGGCCGGAGGCCCGATGAGCAGCCAGCTGGACCGGATCGAAGTCGCACGCATCGCGGTGTTCGGGCGCCACGGTTTGCTGCCCGAGGAGGCCGTGCTCGGCCAGCGCTTCTACATCTCGCTGGAGGCGGGGCTCGATCTCGCGCCGGCCGGCCGCTCCGACGATGTCGCCCATACGGTGAGCTACGCGGACCTGACCCAGATCGCCGTCGAGATCGCCACCGAGCGCCGCTTCAACCTGATCGAGGCCCTGGCCGAGGCCATCGCCGCCGCCATCCTCGATCGCTTCGCGCCCGTGGAAACAATCACGGTGCGGATCGACAAGCCGAGCGCGCCGGTTCCGGCGATCCTCGACGGGGTCAGCGTCGCGATCACGCGTCGGCGGGAACAGCGCGCGTGAGAGCCTATCTCGGGATCGGCAGCAATATCGGCGACATGGCCGCGATGCTCGACCGCGCGGTCGCGGGGCTTGCCGCGACGCCCGGTATCACCGTGGTCGCCCGGTCGGCGGACTATCGCACGCCGCCCTGGGGCAAGACCGACCAGCCCTGGTTCCTCAACGGCGCGGTCGCCATGGATACGGATCTTGATCCGCACGGGCTGCTCGATGCGTGTCTGTCCGTCGAGCACACGCTCGGGCGGATCCGCGAGGAGCGCTGGGGTCCTCGGGTGATCGACATCGACGTGCTGGCCTACGAGGGCGCGACGGTCGACGACGCCCGACTGGTGCTTCCGCACCGCCACGTGCGGGAGCGCGCCTTCGTGCTGGTGCCCTTGGCCGAGATCGCGCCGGACCTCGTCATCGGCGGCGAGCGCGTGGCCGACGCCCTGGCGAAGCTCGACCAAGCCGGCATCGAGCGGATCTAGGAAGTCCTGGTTTCAAAAGGTCTGAGACCTTTTGCGGGTCCAGGGCGGAGCCCTCAATGCTCAGGGGCTTTGCCCCCGAACCCCGCCAAAGGGCTGGGCCCTTTGGAAACCCATTATTTCAGCGTTCGCTGGGCTCGGTGACTTTGTTCTCCTCGTCGTCGAGGAGAGGCACGTCGTAGTCGCGCAGCACCGTGTCGATATCGGCCTTGCGCTTGCGCAGCACCGTGTTGAGCGACCGCTTCCAGTCGTTCTCGCCCAGCCGCACGCCCATGGCGATCCGGTAGGCCATCGGCGGACGCGCCGGCTCCTTGAGCAGGGGAACGACCGTCATCGGTGCGCCCGACTGCTTCGCCAGCCAGCCGGCGGCCGGTCCCCAGAGCACGGCCGCGTCGATCTCCTTCGCGGCGAGCGCCCCGATGATCTCGGCGCCCACCGTCTGGAACTTGCGCGATGGGTCGAGCTGGTAGGGCGCATACGCCTTCATGGTCGAGACCAAGCCGAGATCGCCCATCCGGTTCACGGGCGGCGTGCCGGCGATGACCCCGATGGCCTTGCCCTTCAGCCGGGGGTCGTCGAGGGCGGTGATGCCATCGAGCTCACCCGCGCGGGTGACCAGCGTGTAGGACGAGCGGTAATAGGGGTTGGTGGTCTGGACGAGGTCGCTGCCGAAGGCCTGACCGATGATCAGGTCGCATAGGCCCGTGCCGAGCGTGTTGCGCACGAAGCCCGGCCCCTGGGTCAGCCAATAGTACCGCAGCTTGACCTTCAGCTCGTCGGCGATGATCGCCGCGATCTTGTTCTCGAAGCCGTCATCCTTGCGCTCGGAGAACGGCATGTTGCCGGGATCGCCGCAGACCCGCAGGACATCGGTGGTCACCGTGTCCGGCAGGTGCTGCGCGGCAGCCCCCTGCGCCACCGTCATCGACAGGGCGCAGAGGGCGAAAGTCCGGAGCAAGGGCGCCATCAGCTGCCCATGCACTCCTTCTCGGCCTTCCGGGCAGTCTCGGGCTTGTCCTCGTGCTCGGAGGGACGGACGCGACCGACCGCGCCGTCGGCGCGTGCCTTGAGGTAGGTGTAGAGGTCGTCCGAATAGCACATGACGTTCTTGTTATCGCCGAACGCCGGCATGACCTTCTGCTCGGAGGCGCTCACGTCCTGCTTGCCGCCGACCAGGATGCCGATGAACTCCTCGTACGAGAGGTGCTTCAGCGAATCCTTCAGGGCCGGCGCATAGGTCGAGCCCATGCCGTCAGGGCCGTGGCAGACGTGGCACTCGGCATGATAGCGGCGGTAACCCGAGTAGGTGTACCAGTCGAGCTTCTTGCCATCGTCGGTGATGTGGTACGTCGGGTGGCCATCGGCATCGACATACTTGCCGTCCTCGACCTTGACGGCGGCATTCTTTTTGAGCAGCGCGGGGTCCTGCTCGGCGGTCTTGTCGTTCGCGTTGAGCGAATTGGCGAGCGCCGGATCGGCAGGCTTGGCATCCTCAGCATGTACGGCAACCGCGGACACGGTCGCTAGGGCGAGGGCGGCCAAGAACGGCCGCGTGACGATGTTGCTGAGGTTGTGCAACGCGTAGTCTCCCTGGAGCGAGGCCCTTCGTCTCGCATCGAGCCGTAGCCTCTTACGACAAATTCTAATCATAACGATGCCGGCGCGGAAACCCGCGCCGGCACCATTTCGACACCTAAACCCTGCGGCCGATTAGTTCGGCAGAGCGAAGACGGTCAGCTGACCGCCGAGGTTGGTGTACTGCGAGAGGGCCGCGTAGCCGCCCACCGCGCCGAGACCGGCGTTCGGGTCGGTCAGGCCGGCCGCGAGGCCGATGCCGGCCCAGCCGCCGACGCCCGACAGGACGCCCACGTACTGCTTGCCCTTGAGCTGGTAGGTCATCACGTTGCCGATGATGCCCGACGGCGTCTTGAACTTGAACAGCTCCTTGCCGGTCTTGTCGTCGACGGCCTTCAGGTAACCTTCGAGGGTACCGTAGAACACCACGTCACCGGCGGTGGCGAGAGCACCGGACCACACCGAGAACTGCTCGGCGTTGGACCACTTGATCTTACCGTTGACGCCGTCCCAGGCGATGAAGTTGCCCATGCCGCCGTGCGAGTTCGGGGCCGGGTACATCGACAGGGTCGCACCGACATAGGGCTGGCCCGGGGTGTAGGTCACCCGGAACGGCTCGTAGTCCATGCAGACGTGGTTGGTGGGCACGTAGAACAGGTTGGTCTTCGGCGAGAAGGCAGCAGGCTGCTGATCCTTGGTGCCGAGGGCCGCCGGGCAGATACCCTTGGAGTTGGTGTCCTCACCGTTCTGCTCGGTCGAGAACTTCGACACGACCAGCGGCCGACCGAAGTTCTTCGAACCCTTGTCCATATCGACCTTGGACGCCCAGTTGACGGCCGGATCGAACTTCTCGGCGACGAGGAGGGAGCCGTCGGCGCGGTTCAGCGTATAGCCGAAGCCGTTACGGTCGAAGTGGGTCAGGAGCGGCTGCTCCTTGCCGTCGACCTTCTGATCCGTGAGGATCATCTCGTTGATGCCGTCGTAGTCCCACTCGTCGTGCGGGGTCATCTGGTAGACCCACTTGGCGACGCCGGTATCCGGGTTACGCGCCCAGATGGTCATCGACCACTTGTTGTCGCCCGGACGCTGCTTGGGGTTCCAGGTCGAGGGGTTGCCCGAGCCGTAGTACATCAGGTCGAGCTTGGGGTCGTACGAGAACCAGCCCCAGGTGCAGCCGCCGCCGGTCTTCCACTGATCGCCTTCCCAGGTCTTCAGCGAAGAATCCTTGCCGACCGGCTTGCCGAGCGAGGTGGTCTTTTCCGGGTCGACCAGCATCTGGTCGTCCGGGCCGACCGAGTAGCCGCGCCACACCTTCTTGCCGGTCTTCAGGTCGTAGGCGGTAACGTGGCACTGCACGCCGAACTCGCCGCCGGAGATGCCGACGATGACCTTGTCCTTCACGGGCAGAACCGTGGCGGTGTTGGTCTCGCCCTTCTTCGGGTCGCCGTTGACGACCGACCAGTTCACCTTGCCGGTCTTGGCGTCGAGCGACACGAGGGTGGTGTCGGCCTGGTGCAGCAGGATGGTGCCGTCGGCATAGGCGAGGCCGCGGTTGACCGTGTCACAGCACATGACCGGGATCACGGACGGATCCTGCTTCGGCTCGTACTTCCAGACGATCTTGGCCTCGTGATCGAGGTCGAGGGCGTACACGATGTTCGGGAACGGCGTGTGGACGTACATCATATTGCCGATCACGAGCGGCGAGCCCTCGTGGCCGCGCAGCACGCCGGTCGAGAAGGTCCAGGCGACCTGGAGGTTCTTCACGTTCGCCGAGGTGATCTGATCGAGCTTCGAATACCGAGTGTTGCCGTAGTCGACCGTCTGAAGCGCTTGTTCCGCCGGGTTGGCGATGCTCTTCAGAACGCTTTCGTTGGCCAGTGCCGGCGCGGCGGCGACCGCGACACCTGCGCCAAGCGCGAGGAGATGTACCGCTCTCATGGGTTCCTCCGACAAGTCTTTAAGAGTCGTTCAGACGCACTGAGAGAGTGGCGTCGCTCGGACCCCGACCTGACTGTTTGCGACAGGGATGGACGCTTCGGTAGCGGGCGTCGCGGACTTGAGGAGATCAAAAGATCCCGTAGCCAGGAGCCGCCATCCCTGAGGCGGCCCCCTCGAAACCGAAGCTTGAACGGACCTTAAGAGATTTTTGAGCGCCGTCAACTCGCAGTTCTCGCGTCCTGACCACACGGTGAAAGCTTCTTTTCGAGTGACAGAGAGACGTAGAATGTCATTGCGCCGCGAAGAAAAATGTTGCGCTGCACAAACGTGGCCGGAGCTGTTTTCCAAATGCTCACGCGGCCGTGACTGTTGTCATGCAAGACTTGCACGGTCGCCACGGATAAGCGGTTTGATTATGATCATGCCGCGGGGGTTGCTTCGCCGCTTGCGGATCGGCCGCCCAGCCAAGCGCCTGCTCGATTGCGCTGCGAAACGGCGCGCGCAGTCAGAAAAGTGGAGCCTTTTGCAGTCGAGCGTTGTGCGCCCTCTCGCCGCACGGCTCGCTGACGACCCCGGCAACGCGCGATCAGAAGCGTTCTCGCGCGTCTGTGATTATGAAATCCTTCGGGATCGCAAAACCGGTCCGGTGGGCTTTCGAGCCTAGAGCGGGCCGGGAGCGTTTTCTCAAGCTAAGCGGGCTTGGCCGCCGAGGGGCTGGCGTTGCGCCGGAGGCGCAGCCGGCATCAGGCGGGAAGAGCGCTCACAGCGCCCCGATATCGCCCGTACTCTCGAATTCGGCGGTGTCGCCGACCAGATCCGTCAGAGAGATATCGAGTCGGCGACCGGTCTTCAGCCGGAGTTGCGCATCCGGTTCCAGCCAGATCGGCCGCAAGCCGGCATGGCTGCCGTGGAGATCGCCATAGGCAAAGAGCCCGCCCTCCCGGCGCTCGACCACGACCCGGTAGCGCACCCGCACGGTTCCGCAGCCTTCGGCCGAGACGAGGCCGCGTCCGGTCAGAGTCGTGAGGATCTCGTTCGGCTCGAACATACGCTGGACGCGGCGGCAGGATTAAGTGGCAAAGACCATTGCCACTTAATCCTGCCGCCGGAACGTGTCACGTCCTCGTAACCGTACCGGCGCGCAAATCGGATTCTGCACGGGATCATTGGGCGGAACATGTGCCGTCGATGGACGGCGCCGCATCGCTTGCGACGAAACCAAAAGGATTGAACCGCGTGATCCGGATCCATCCGGTTCGGGCAGGCTCCTATTGCACGGTGGTCGGCCTATCCTCCGGCGGCGTCGGCTCCAGGTCACGGACGACGATCCGTCCGCTCTCCACCGACAATGCGAGGCGGCCCTGCTTCAGGGCGAGTGCCTTGTCGCCGAACAGGCTCCGGCGCCAGCCCTGCAGCGCCGGGACCTCAGCGGTGTCGTCATCCGCGATCGCCTCGAGGTCGTCCACCGTCGCAATGATCTTGGGCGCGACCGCCTCGGATTCGCAGACCGCCTTCAGAAGCACCTTCAGCAGCTCCACGATGGCGCCGTTTCCACCGCTCCGGCGCAGGCGCTCGGGCATGCGGATATCGGTGGTGTCCCGGGTCAGGCCGCGCTCCACGGCGGCCAGGATGTCGGCGCCCGTGCGCGAGCGCTCGAACCCGGCGGGGATCGTGCGCAGCCGGCCCAGGGCCTCGGCGTTGCGCGGCGCCGCCGAGGCGACGTCGATCACCGCCTCGTCCTTCAGCACGCGTCCGCGCGGGACGTTGCGGGTCTGCGCCTCGCTCTCGCGCCAGGCGGCCACCTCCATCAGTACGGCGATCTCCCGGGGCTTGCGCATCCGGCCGGACAGACGCCGCCACGCCTGCGCGGGATCGGCCCGGTAGGTCTCCGGCGAGGTGAGCACCGCCATCTCCTCGTCGAGCCAGGCGCCGCGATCCGTGCGCAGCAGCTCGGCGACGAGGACTTCGTAGACCTTCACCAGATGCGTGACATCCGACAGGGCGTAGCTGAGCTGGGCCTCCGAGAGCGGACGGCGCGACCAGTCGGTGAAGCGCGAAGACTTGTCGATCTTGGCCTTGGCCACGTCGTTGACGAGCTGCTCGTACGACACGGAGTCACCGTAGCCGCAAACCATGGCGGCGACCTGGGTATCGAAGAACGGCTGCGGCAGGATCCCGCCCATCAGCCAGATGATCTCGAGATCCTGTCGGGCCGAGTGGAACACCTTCACGGTCCGCTCGTCGGCCATCAGGTCGATGAACGGCTGCAGGTCGATCCCGGCTGCCAGGGGATCGACCAAGACACCGGTGCCGTCCGGCGCCGCGATCTGGATCAGACACAGTTTCGGATAATACGTCGTCTCGCGCATGAACTCCGTGTCGACGGTCACGAAGGGTTGCTCGGCGAGGCGGGCGCAGATGTCGTGCAGCGCGGCGGTGGTCGTGATCAGGTCCATGAATCCGGCTATACGCAACCGCCGCCGTCATGGGGAGCCGCCCGTGCGAAGGTCCCCATGTTTCACATGGTTGTTTCACATTGTCTGCGTCGCCGCGGCGCCTGGTCGGGTCGCGCGCCGGTGTGCGTGGGTCTGGCGGCGGATGCGTAGGGCGTCTGCCCGGCGCTGGGCCTCTGCGCGCGCGAGCAGCCGGTCGAGGATGCCGGTCTCGATGCGCTCGCCCGTGGCTCCGTCGGTGAGACGGCGGATCCGGTCGACCCGGAAGCCGCGATAGCCGCCCCGGCGGGCGTCGATGCCGCCCAGAAGCGTCCGGCCGGGCCCGAGCTTCAGCTCGCGCGCCGCCAGGGAGCGGTTGCTCCAGGCCCCGTTGGCATCCTCGTAGACCAGATCGAAACGGCCATCGATGGGTAGCGTGCGCCAAGCGCCGGGCGGGCTTTCGACCGGCCGGGCGGGGCGGCCCGGGGAAACGGAAAAGGCGTTGTAGCTCATGGACATCATATGGGAATTGGCTGTCCGTTCCGGTAGATCCGCGGCCCGATCCGCCACCGGATTCCGGCGGCCCATGCTTGACTTGGGGGGCCTCGCGTGAATGGTGCCGGCCTTCCCAGAGAAGAAGCCCGTCATGCACCGTTACCGTTCCCACACCTGCGGGGCGCTCCGCCCGTCCGATGTCGGACAGACCGTCCGGCTCTCCGGCTGGTGCCACCGCATCCGCGACCATGGCGGCGTGCTGTTCATCGACCTGCGGGACCATTACGGGCTGACCCAGTGCGTGGTCGATTCCGACTCGCCGGCCTTCAAGGCTGCCGAGGTCGCGCGCTCCGAATGGGTGGTGCGGATCGACGGCCGCGTGCGCACCCGGCCCGCCGGAACCGAGAATGCCGAGCTGCCGACCGGTGCGGTCGAGGTCTATATCGATGACCTCGAAGTGCTCGGCCCGGCGGGTGAATTGCCGCTGCCGGTATTCGGCGACCTGGAATATCCGGAGGAGACGCGGCTGCGCTACCGCTTCCTCGACCTGCGCCGGGACAAGCTCCACGCCAACATCATGAAGCGCGGCGCGATCATCGACGCGCTCCGCCGCCGGATGCGCGACGGCGGTTTCTTTGAGTTCCAGACGCCGATCCTGACCGCGTCCTCGCCCGAGGGCGCGCGCGATTACCTCGTGCCGTCCCGGGTCCATCCCGGAAAGTTCTACGCGCTCCCGCAGGCGCCGCAGCAGTTCAAGCAGCTGACGATGATCGCCGGTTTCGACCGCTACTTCCAGATCGCCCCCTGCTTCCGCGACGAGGACGCCCGGGCCGACCGCTCGCCGGGCGAGTTCTACCAGCTCGATATCGAGATGAGCTTCGTCACCCAGGAAGACGTGTTCCAGGCGGTGGAGCCGGTCCTGCGCGGGGTGTTCGAAGAGTTCGCCGAGGGCAAGCGCGTCACCAAGGACTTCCCGCGCATCACCTTCGCGGATTCGATGCTCAAATTCGGCGTGGACAAGCCGGATCTTCGCAATCCCCTCATCATCGTCGACGTCACCGACGAGTTCGCCCGGGACGACGTGTCGTTCAAGGCGTTCAAGGGCGTGATCGCGTCCGGCGGCGTGGTCCGGGCGATCCCGGCGACGGGGGCAGCCGCGCAGTCGCGCTCGTTCTTCGACAAGCTCAACGATTGGGCCCGCTCCGAGGGTGCGCCGGGGCTCGGCTACGTGGTGTTCGAGGACGACGGCGGCCAGCTCACCGGCAAGGGTCCGATCGCCAAGTTCATCCCGGCCGAGGTCCAGGCCCTGATCGCCCAAAAGACCGGCGCGAAGGCCGGCGATGCGGTGTTCTTCTCGGCAGGGACCGAGGCCAAGGCGGCGGCGCTTGCCGGCAAGGCCCGCATCCGCATCGGCGACGAACTGGGCCTGTGTGACAAGGACCAGTACGCGTTCTGCTGGATCACCGACTTCCCGATGTACGAGTGGAGCGAGGAGGAGAAGCGGATCGACTTCTCCCACAACCCGTTCTCGATGCCGAACATCGACCGCGAGGACTTTTTGGCACTCGACCTCGATGCCCTGGCCACAGAGGGCCAGGACGGCGAAGTCACAAAAAGAATCTTGGGTATCAAGGCGTTCCAGTACGACATCGTCTGCAACGGCATCGAGCTGTCCTCCGGCGCGATCCGGAACCATCGCCCCGACGTGATGGAGAAGGCCTTCGCCATTGCGGGCTACGGCCGCGAGGTGCTGGAGCAGAAGTTCGGCGGCATGCTGAACGCCCTGCGCATGGGCGCTCCGCCGCACGGTGGCATCGCCCCGGGAGTCGACCGCATCGTCATGCTCCTGTGCAACGAGCCGAACATCCGCGAGGTGGTGCTGTTCCCGATGAACCAGCGCGCCGAGGACCTGATGATGGGCGCCCCCTCCGAGGCGACGCCCAAGCAGCTGCGCGAGCTGCATATCCGCCTGAACCTGCCCGAGAAGAAGGCGTAAGGTCCGGACGGGCCGACCCGCGATGGTCGGCCTCGTCGCGATCGTCGTCGCCCATGACAGCGCCGAGGTGCTGCCGGCCTGCCTCGCGGCCCTGGCCGGCCAGCACGTCCCGGCGATCGTGGTCGACAACGCAAGCCGCGACGCCTCCGTGGCGGTCGCCGAGGCAGCGGGCGCGCGGGTGATCCGCAACGCCCGCAACCAGGGCTACGGCCGCGCCAACAACATCGGTGTGGCGGCGGCCGAGACGGCGGATCGGGTCCTGATCGTCAACCCGGACGTGGTCCTGCGCCCCGGCGCAGTCGACGCTCTGCTGGCCGCATCCCAAAAATGGCCGGATGCAGGCCTCCTCGCGCCGCGGCTGGTCGAGCCGGACGGGCGCTTCTTCTACCAGGCACGCTCGCTGCTCGCGCCGTATCTCGCCAATCCCGGCGGCCGCCTGTCGCTGCCCGGGGGCGATGCCTGCGCACCGTTCCTGTCCGGGGCCTGCCTGATGATCGAGCGCGCCCTGTTCCTCGACCTCAGCGGCTTCGACGAAAACATCTTCCTGTTCTACGAGGACGACGACCTGTGCCGGCGAGTCGCCGATGCCGGGCGCGCCCTGATCCATGTCCACGCTGCGGAGGCGCTGCACGGCCGCGGCCGTTCCTCGGCGCCGGAGCCGGGGCGCGTGTTCCGGTCGCGCTGGCACCAGGCCTGGTCGCGGGCCTATGTCAGCCGCAAATACGGCCTGCCGGATCCGAGCGTGTCCCACCTCATGACCAACCTGCCGAAGGCCGCGCTCTCGGCCCTGGTCCTGCGCCGGTCGGGTCTCGAGCGCTACGGCGGCTCCGCTTCCGGCGCCCTCGCCTTCCTGCGCGGGCAGGACGCCCTGGCGCGCGAAGGCCTGCGCTGATGGCCGGACTCACGATCGCCGCCGCCTTGGAGCGCGGCCGCAACGGGTTCACCGGCCTGCGCCTGGCTTTGGCCCTGGCGGTGGTCGTCTCGCACGCCTTCAGCGTCGCCAGCGGCGCCGCCGGCGACGAGCCGCTGGCCCGGCTCACCGGCTACACGCTGGGCGAGCACGCGGTGAACGGCTTCTTCGCGGTCTCCGGCTTCCTGGTCACCATGAGCTGCGACCGGCGCGGGATCCGCGACTACGCCCTCGCCCGGACCTTGCGGATCCTCCCCGGCTTCGTCGCCGCCACCCTTCTCGTGTCCCTGGTCCTTGGGGCCGCGATGACGCGCCTGCCGCTGGCCGAATACATCGGCGATCCCGGCCTCTGGTCGTTCATGCGCGGCACCCTGACGACGTTCAAGAGCAACGCCGCCCTGCCCGGTGTCTTCGAGGCCAACCCGTATCGGGCGCCGCTCGGCACGATCTGGACCCTGAAATACGAGGTTTTTTGCTACCTGGGCGTGCTGGTCGCCGCCCTCTGCGGCCTCCTCCGGCGGCGGATCCCGGCGCTCCTCATCGTTGCGGGGCTCGCCGTCGCCCTGACGGCCGCCATAGCTTTGCGTGGCACCGAGTTGCCAAAGGGGCTGGAGACGACGTTGCGGCTGCCGCTGATCTTTTCGGCTGGGGCCTGCCTGTATCTCTGGCGTAACCGCCTGCGGGTATCGGCAGCCGCCCTCGCCTGCCTGACTGTGTCAGCCATCGTCCTCGCCCGGACGCCGGCCTACCCGGCCCTGCTGTTCCTGGCCGAAGCCTACGGCTCCGTGTGGCTGGCGCTCGGGCCGATGGCGCGCAGCCTGTTCGATCCCAAGGCCGACCTGTCCTACGGAATCTATCTCTACGGCTGGCCGATCCAGCAAAGCCTGCACGCCCTCTGGCCTGACCCGTCCGGCTTCGCTCTGCTCGCTCCTGCCCTCGCTCTGACGCTGCCGGTGGCGGCCCTGTCCTGGTACGTGATCGAGCGGCCGGCACTGGCGCTGAAGGCGCGAGCGCTTGGCCGGCGCAGCCTCAGCACGATCGAGCCTGCGGGACCATGAGCACCCTGCCCCCATCGGCCGCTCTGGCTCTAGCCGCGCGGCTTCTGGAGGCCGAGGGCTTCGCCATCGTCGCCCGGAACGAACGCGGCGACAGCCTCTATTTCGCAAGCCAGGGCGAGCGCGCCACGCTCCGCCTCTCGAACCATGCGCGACGCCCAAGGCAGCGTCGAACCCATCCCGAGGTCGCCACCAGCCTCGTCATTCGGGAAGCGCGAAGCGCCGCGCAGATCGAGGCCCTGATCGCGGGAGCCAAGCGGAATTATTTCTTGGCGACTGCGGCAACATACGAGGTGGCAGGCGATAGCCCTGCCGAGGGCAGCGCGGAGTAATAGGATTTAATTGACAAATTTAGCGTCGAGATGTAGGCTTTTAGTCCGTTAGCTGGGGCTTGGCCGATGCCGCGATCAACCACCCGACATCACGACCGAGACGTCGCCGCGCTCCGCTCGGAACTTGCCGGAATCGCGGTCGAAGTCGGATTCATCCGGGTCGAGCGGATGCTCGCCCGGAAGTACCGGTCCGATCAGCCGCGGGCGCCTGCCGGCCAGCCTGACGGCGGCCGTTGGGCTACCGCTCCATCCGGCGGCGCGCGTTGGATGTCGGCGAATTCGGGCGGCCAGGCGGTGACCCGGACCGAGGAGGCCATGACCGAGGACGGGTCGCGCGTCCTTTCGATTCGCATCCGGGCCAACGCCCGCGCGGACTGGGATGCGCAGCACACCGTCACCGCGCCCAACGGAACGCGCACAGTCTTCGAGACCTCGGGCCTGACCCAGACCATCCGTGACGGCGAGACCGGCGAGATCCTGGGCCGGAGCACGCTGACCGCGGACGGGGCCGAGCCCGAGGCGTTCGTCCAGCCGGCGCGGGGCCTGCCGGGCAAGCTCGGGCAGCGGATCTGGCGAACCCTGGAGGCGGCGGGAACGCTTTTCTCGGTGCTTGCCGGGCGAGATCGCGACGGCGAAAGGGCCGTGTTCGCTGCGCCCGCGAGTGAGTACGTCCTGGGAGACGCGGAGGACGCACGAGCCATATGGGTCGGTGCGATCGGCCAGACCGAGCTGGACCAGATTTGCCCGCGGAACCGGGAGGTGCAGGCTCTTGCCGATTCGGTCGCAGCTGAGGTGCGAGCGTCCGGTGATTACAGGACCGCGCAGGACTTCGGAAATAAGGTTCATGCGCGGATCGCCGAGAACGTCAATGGTCGGCAAGATCCGAATTTCGTTGCAGAAACGTCATACGATCCTGCAACGGGCGTTGATCAAAATTCTGGCGCAAAAGGTTCTTTGCGCCTCGACTTACTGGAGCGAACTCAGCTTTCGACGGTGTGCGTCTACGACCACAAAACGGGGAATGCCGACTTGAGGCCTACCCGTGCTATCGATATCATAAGCGCCGTTCAGAAACGTTTCGGTCTAGGCTATAGGTATATTATGATTGTGATAAAGCCGAAGCTGTGACAAACGCGCGCCAAGTTAATCCGATTTTTCGAGATCTGATTAATCGTCATCCAAGTTATAAAATGACGAGCATTCGCTTTTTATGCAAAACACCCGTCCATCATTTGGCCTGCGGTATATTCGTAGAACGATCCTCAAATGCGAACTGCTGTTGGCCAAGATGGTCGGTGACACCGCTTTTCGTCTACAGAATATTTCACTATCTTGCGCTAGGGACCATTTACGAAAATCTGAGTCGGCCAAATACATCGGCAGATAGGTTCTGGCATTGGTCTGATCCGACGATGGTCTCCGACCTTATCGGAGCCATCGAGACGACGGCGATGCCAAAACTGTCATACTACGAGACAGTGGAATCCTACGCGACCCTCCCGCCCGAGACATACAGTCCGCTGCACGAACCACCCGAAGATCTGATGCTCGTCCATATCGCGATGGGTGAACTCGATGCCGCGCGCAAGATCTGGCATCAGCAGGATCTTTGGCATCGGAACTTACCGGGCCATCCGGTCCCGCGGCAGCGCTGGTTGCGGGAGCAACTCGAAGCCGTTGCCGAGCCCCTGCACGCCGGCGACCGGCCTGCTCTCGCGCGCATCCTGCACGGCTGGGAGGCCGCCAACGTCCAGGGTACGGAATTGGAGCGTTACTGGGAGCCGACCCCGTTCCCCCTGGAGTTGTGAGGCATAAGGCGCCTCAAGCCTCGCCGGTCTCGGGCTCGCGGAAATAGGGCTCGACGGTCCCCTTCAGCTTCACGGTCATCGGATTGCCGGCCCGGTCGAGGGTCTTGCCGGCCGAGAGGCGGACCCAGCCCTCGCTGACGCAGTATTCCTCGACGTTGGTCTTATCGACGCCCTTGAACCGCACGCCGACGCCGCGCTCCAGCATCTTCTCGTCGTAGAACGGGCTGTTCGGGTTCGCGGCCAGGCGGTCGGGGGGCGTGTCGGTCATCGTCCGGGTCTCGGGTCGGTTTCGTGTGCGGCCCCGCGGGTATCCGGCGGGGAGAAGGGCTCGCCGGTACGGGAATCCGCGTCGGCGCGCAACGCCGCGAGCAGGTCGGCGATCCGCCCGCTCTGCAGCAATGGCACGAGGCGCGTCACCGCATCGTGCGGCAGGTCCCACCAAGCCGTCGCCACCAGCGCCGCCACCGTGGCCTCGTCGAAGCGCTGGCGCACCACCCGGGCCGGATTGCCGGCGACCACCGCGTAGGCGGGCACGTCCCGGGTCACCACCGCCCTTGCTGCCACAACGGCGCCATGCCCGATCGTGACGCCGGACAGGATCATGCAGCCGGAGCCGAGCCAGACATCGTGCCCGATCACCACGTCGCCGCGCGACGCGTGGTAATCCTCCGGCGCGCTCGCGTCCGGGAACAGCCCGCGCATCGCCGCGAACGGGTAGGTCGAGGCCCAGTCGAGCCGGTGGTCGCCGCCCAGCAGGATCTCGACCTTGTCGGCGATGGAACAATAGCGGCCGATCGTCAGGCGACGGCCGCTCTCCGGGAAGCGCACTTTTGGACGGCCGTACGAATAAGAGCCTATGGAGAAACCGTAGGCTCTCGCCAGTGCGGCGAGGTGGATCCGGGTCTCGTTATGCGGGTTGCGCCCCCTGCGCAGCCGGTGCAACAGACCCCTCACGATGGGATCCGGCGCGGTGTGCGACCGCGTCGTCTCCGGGAAAGCGGGCGAGCTGGAAGGTGAGCGATGGCCGATAACATGTCCGAGGACCTCAAGGCCGGGGCGCTCGTCTACCACCGCCTGCCGCAGCCCGGGAAGCTGGAGATCCAGGCGACCAAGCCGCTCGGCAACCAGCGCGATCTGGCGCTCGCCTACACGCCGGGCGTCGGCGTCGCCTGCATGGCGATCCACGATGACCCGCAGCAGGCCGCCGAACTGACGATCCGCCAGAACCTCGTGGCGGTGCTCACCAACGGCACCGCGGTGCTGGGCCTGGGCAATATCGGCCCGCTCGCCTCGAAGCCCGTGATGGAGGGCAAGGCGGTCCTGTTCAAGAAGTTCGCCGGCATCGACGTGTTCGACATCGAGGTCGACCAGAACGACGTGTCCAAGCTCGTCGACGTGGTCTGCGCCCTCGAGCCGACCTTCGGCGGCATCAACCTCGAGGACATCAAGGCGCCCGAGTGCTTCGAGGTCGAGGAGCAGTGCCGGGCGCGGATGAACATCCCGGTCTTCCACGACGACCAGCACGGCACCGCGATCATCGTGGCCGCCGCCGTGCTCAACGCCCTCGAACTCGCCGGCAAGACCCTCTCGGATGTCCGCATCGTCACCTCCGGGGCCGGCGCGGCGGCGCTCGCCTGCCTCAACCTGCTCGTGTCGCTGGGCGCGACCCGGGAGAACATCACGCTGACCGACATCAAGGGCGTGGTCTACAAGGGCCGCCCCGAGCTGATGGACCGCTGGAAGGACATCTACGCCCAGGAGACCGAGGCGCGCACGCTGGCCGAGGTGATCCCGGGGGCGGACGTGTTCATCGGCCTCTCGGCCGGCGGGGTGCTGAAGCCCGAGCTCCTGGAGAAGATGGCGGACAAACCGCTGATCATGGCTCTGGCCAATCCCTACCCGGAGATCATGCCGGATCTCGCCCAGGCGAAGCGCCCCGACGCGATGATCTGTACCGGGCGCTCGGATTTCCCGAACCAGGTCAACAACGTCCTGTGCTTCCCCTACATCTTCCGCGGCGCGCTCGATGTCGGCGCGACCAGCATCAACGAGGCGATGAAGCTGGCCGCCGTGAAGGCGATCGCGGCACTCGCCCGCGAGACCCCCTCCGACGTGGTCGCCCGGGCCTATGACGGCGAGGCCCGGCCGTTCGGGCCGGAATCGCTGATCCCGAGCCCGTTCGACCCGCGCCTGATCGTGCGCATCGCCCCGGCGGTCGCCAAGGCCGCGATGGATTCCGGCGTGGCCGGCCGGCCGCTCAAGGATTTCGACGCCTATGTCGAGAGCCTCGACCGGTTCGTACACCGGTCCGGCCTGATCATGAAGCCGCTGTTCTCCAAGGCGAAGGCCGCGCCCAAGCGCGTGATCTATGCCGAGGGCGAGGACGAGCGGGTGCTGCGTGCCGTCCAGGCCATCGTGGAGGACAAGGTCGCGTTCCCGATCCTGGTCGGAAGGCCGCGGGTGGTCGAGTCGCGGCTCAAGCGCTTCGGCCTGTCGATCCAGGAGGGCCGCGACTTCGAGCTGATCGACCCCGAGGACGATCCCCGCTACCGCGCCTACGTCCAGACCTACCTGGACGTCGCCGGCCGGCGCGGCATCACCCCGGATGCGGCCCGCACCCTGGTGCGCACCAACAACACGGTTATCGGCGCCATCGCGGTCCGCCGCGGCGAGGCCGACGCGCTGATCTGCGGCCTGGAGGGCCGGTTCGAGACCCGGCTGCGGATCATCCGCGACGTGATCGGGCTCGCCCCCGGCATCACGCAATGCGCCGCCATGAGCCTGATCGTGACCAGCGAGGGCGCCTACTTCCTGGCCGACACCCATGTCCGGCAGAACCCCACCGCGGAGGAGATCGCCGAGGTCGCCCAGGCCTGCGCCGGCCATGTCAGCCGCTTCGGCCTGACGCCCAAGATCGCGCTGCTCAGCCACTCGGATTTCGGCCAGTCGGATTCGCCCTCGGCGGTGAAGATGCGGGAGGCGCTGGGAATCCTCCAGGCGCGCGATCCCGAGCTGATGGTCGACGGCGAGATGCAGGCGGATTCGGCGCTCTCCGAGCTGGTCCGCGACCGGGTGCTGCCGGGCTCGCGCCTCAAGGGGGCGGCCAACGTCCTGATCTTCCCGAATCTCGACGCGGCCAACATCGCGTTCCAGTTCGCCAAGGTTCTGGCGGATGCGCTGCCCGTGGGGCCGCTGCTGATCGGCCCGGCCAAGCCCGCCCACATCCTCACGCCCTCGGTGACCGCCCGCGGCATCGTCAACGTCACGGCCGCGGCCGTGGTCGAGGCGCAGTCCGAGCCCGCGCCGCTCCCCGGCGGCGAGGCCGGCGTCGGCATGATCTCGGAGTGAGGTAAAATCGCCTGTCCCGGCGGCTCTAAGCCGCCGGGACAGGCGGGGCGGTGGTCTCAGGCCGCCCGGACGGTGTCGAGGAAGCGCGCGACCTCGGCCGTGAGATGCTCGGACTGGCGTGACAGGTCCGTGGCCGCGCCAAGCACCTGGCTTGCCGCCTTCCCGGTCGCTTCTGCCGCCTCGGCGACGCCGGTGATGTTGCTGGTCACCTCGCCGGTTCCGGCTGCCGCCTGCCCGACATTGCGCACGATCTCCTGCGTCGCGGCGCCCTGCTGCTCCACCGCCGCGGCGATGCTCGTGGCCACGCCGTTGATCTCCTGGATGCGGGCGGTGATCGAGCCGATCGCCGTCACCGCCTGACCGGTCGAGGCCTGGACCCGGGCGATCTGACCCGAGATTTCCTCCGTCGCCTTGGCGGTCTGCTCGGCCAGAGCCTTCACCTCCGAGGCCACCACCGCGAAGCCGCGGCCGGCATCCCCGGCGCGAGCCGCCTCGATGGTGGCGTTGAGCGCCAGCAGGTTGGTCTGACCGGCGATCGACGAAATCAACCCGACGACGTCGCCGATCCGCGCCACGGCGCTGCTCAACTCCTGCACCAGCGCACCGGTCTGCCCGGCCTCGGCCACCGCGCCCTGGGCGAGCTTGGCGGACCCGTCCACCTGCCGGCCGATCTCCTGGACCGAGGAGCCGAGCTCTTCGGAGGCGGCGGCGACCGTGTTGACGTTGCTGGCGGCCTCCTCGGCGGCGGCCGCCACCGTGGTGGACTGGCTCGCGGTCTGGGTCGCGGTGGCGGTCAGGGTCTGGGCGGTGGCCTGCAACTCGGTCGCCGAAGACGAGACCTGGCCGATGATGCCACCGACCGCCTGCTCGAAACTCTCGGCCATCTGGCGCATGCCGGCCTTGCGCTGCGCCTCGGCGGCGAGACGGGCCTGGGTCGCTTCGGCTTCGAGCTGCCGGTTGCGGATCAGGTTGTCCTTGAACACCTGCACGGCCGCCGCCATGGGGCCGAACTCGTTCCGATACACCCCGACCGGGACTTCGACGGATGCGTCGCCCTCGGCCAAGGCCCGCATCGTCGCCGAGATCGTCCGGATCGGCCACAGCACGCCGCCGAAGACGACGATCAGGCCGAGGCTGACGAGCAGGATGACCGCCGCCAACGCGCCGACGTTGCGGATCAGGATGCCGCGCGCCTCACCGGCCAGGATTTCGGCGCGCGCGATCATCTCGTCGAGGGCGACGTAGGCGAGGTCGACGATGGCCGCCTGCGCGCCGGTGTTGCGTTGCCGATAGTCCTGGAAGGTGATGTTCGGCGTCGTCCGTTGGCTGAGCGCATCGAACACGGCTTTGGAGATGTCCGCGGCCGATCCCTCGAAATTCTCGGCGCTCGCCTTCCGGAAGGCGGCCTGGACTTTGTCGGACACGTCGGTCGCGGCTTCACGGGTGCTGGTCCAGGCGCTCTGGAGGCGCGCCCGCTCCTCGGCGGCGGCCACGGTTTCGGGAAGGGTCCAGGACGTTCCGGCCGCCAGCGAACCTTGCACCCGGAGGGCGACGTTCCCGATCGCGACCCGCGTCGCCCAGGCGGCACGCTTGAGGACCAGATAGCGCTGCAGGATCTCGTCCGACCGGGGGATGGCGCTATCGACGGCGTCCGTCGTGACGGTCAGGGCGTCCAGGAATTCCTGGAAGGCGGTGAGCGTGGCGGGCAGGAGCGCCGCGTCGCGTTGCGCTTTGGGGAGGCTCAGGGCCGCGTCGATGCGGGGACGCAGCGCATTCAGGGCCTCGTGCGCGGCGTTCAGGCGCCCGACCGTCGCCGTCACCGCGGGAACGTCCTGTTCGCGGAGGAGCACCTGCGCCCTGTCGAAGCTTTCTTCTATCGCCTTCCGGTTCGTCGCGATCACCGACAGCGTGTCCGGGCCGGCCGGTTCCTGGCCGCCCAGGGCGAGGGTCGAGCCGCGCTCGATCCGCACGGGCAGGATCGTCTTGAGCAAGCGCCGGCTCGCATGGGCCAGGGTGACGGCTCGATCGGCTTGTCCGGCCTGCTCGCGCGCATTGATGAGCGCGCTCGTCGTATAGCTCAGCAACATCAGCGCCAGCGCGCCGATCACCAAGCACAGAAGCGTCTTGATCGAGACTCGTCCGAGCCAGCGCATGGTCAAACTCCGGTGGCCACTTGCGGCCGTTGAGAGTTTTGATACCTGAACCCGAAATGCGATGCATCGGTTTTCGTAGAGATTGGAGAGGTAATGTCTTTTCGGGTCGGTAATCCGACTCGGTATTATTGAGTTAATCTATAGTTGATGATGAGGCGGCGTATTATTTTTAAGAGTTGTTTGGGCTGCGTCGTGCCTCGAAAAGAAAGGTTTTAATTTTGAATATGTTCCCGCGGACCGGCCGCGGACTTGGGCCATTCGAAACCGCCACGACGCGATGCGTCGCGCGCGAGACCGAAGGCGAACTCCGATCCTCCCCCGCCTTGCCGCGTGTCATGTCGGGCGACGAAGGCCTGTGCCCCTGCCCATCGACGGTTGGTATGCCGCGTATGCGCCGGCAATCCGCAAGCGATCGGCCGCCGCGGAAGGCGCTTCGCAGGCCGAGGCGATGCGGCTGCTCCGCGTCCAGCGTCCGGGGGGCCTGACGACGCGGTCTCGCGACTGCGCGCGCCCACAAGCGTGAGAAGCGCCGATCGGCCCCGTCCGCCAAACAAAATCAGTCGGCGGTGCCGCCGATCTCGATCCGTCCGTCCAGCCCGACGACGCGGCCGAGACCGCGGACGCGGTTCAGCAGCCGGTCGCTGGCGAGGGCAGCCCAATCCTGCGGCATCCGCAGGGTGGCGCGGCCATCCTCGACGACGAGCGGCGCGCGGGTGAGCGCTCCGTCCATGCCGGCCGAGATCGGGAAGGCGACGCGCAGCAGCGCGCCGAGGAGACGCGCCCGCTCGAACAGGCGCGGACCGGCGATGCTCCGGAGAATCGGGTTGGCCTTTTCCGGGGCTACGCCGCTATGGCGCAGCGACACCGACAGGGCGAGATAGGCCCGCCCGGGGTGATCCACCCCCACGAAGGCGGCGTTCTGGATCGCCGCGATGCTCTGCTCGTCACGGTAATCGGGATGGGCTCGCCAGCCGACATCCGAAAGGAGACAGCCCGCATGGCGCAGGCGACGCTCGTCCGCCGTCTCGGGGCCGTCGAGCGTCGCCACGAACCGGTCCGTCCAGGCGATCAACTCCTCCCCGTGGCGGGGCGAGCGGGCGCGCAGGGCGTTGAACTCCGCCGCAGAGGCGAGCAGCGGATCGATCAGGCGCGTATCGCGGTCGAGCTGCTCGAACAGCA
This sequence comes from Methylobacterium sp. J-072, assembly GCF_022829425.1. Taxonomy (NCBI): domain Bacteria; kingdom Pseudomonadati; phylum Pseudomonadota; class Alphaproteobacteria; order Hyphomicrobiales; family Methylobacteriaceae; genus Methylobacterium; species Methylobacterium sp. J-072. The sequence continues at coordinate 217,589 of NZ_JAKSYK010000192.1, forward strand.
GCCCCTCCCGCACCCCCGAGGCCGAGATCGCGATTTCCCGCGGGCGCCCGACCCGGATGATCTCTTCGAGAACCACCGCGCCGTAGGCCAGGAGCGGGCGCCGTGCCTCGGAGATCGTATCCAAGTCCGGGAGCAGCCCGACCTCCGTCTGCTCGACGATCTGGAGGAAGCTCATCTCGTCGGTGGGCTCGACCGAATAGCCGTGCATCACGTGGACGGGATAGCCGCGGGCCGCCTGGTGCAGCCGTGCCAGGGCGCGCCAGGTGCCGCCCACCGCGTAGAAGGTCCGGCCGCGCAGGGTCTCGAGCTGCGGCTCGGCCTTGCGCATGTGCTCGCGCACGATCTTGGCGGCCTTCTTGATCGATCCGCCGGAGAGGTCCTGCAAAGCGAGGCCGCCGAGCGGCATGGTCACGCCCTGCCCGACCACGGTGCCACGCACGTCCACCAGTTCGAGGGATCCGCCACCCATGTCGCCGACGACGCCGTTCGGCGCGTGGAAGCCCGAGATCACGCCCATGGCGGACAATTCCGCCTCCCGGCGACCCGACAGGAGCTGGATCTCCTGGCCGCAGGCGGCTTCCGCGGCGCGCAGGAAGTCCGGGCCGTTCTCGGCGTCCCGGGCCGCCGCGGTCGCCAGCACGAACACCCGGCCGACGCGCATCGTCTCGCACAGCACCCGGAAGCGGCCCAGGGCGGTCAGCGCACGGTTGACTGCGTCCTCGTTGAGGCGGCCGGTCGTCAGGACGTTGCGGCCCAGGCCGCACAGGACCTTCTCGTTGTAGAGCGGTGTCGGCGCGCGGCTCAGGCCGTCATAGGCGACCAACCGGACCGAGTTCGAGCCGATATCGATGATCGCCACCGGCGGCCGCAGGTCGCGCGACGGCCTGTCCGCGGAATGCGCGAGGGTGAGGTTGGCGCGAGGGCTGCCCAAACGTCCGAGTCCTTGATGGGGCGTGGCCGGCCGGACCGGCAAGCCGCGCGTGCAATCCGGAGCCGCAACCGAACTCGGCTCCAGGTCGATGATGCGATGCGCTTGCGGCCGAACCGAAATCCTTGGCGTCGGCGAATGCTCTAAGCCCAATCGGACCGGCAGGGCAACGTTTCGGCCGCCCGGCTGTCCGGCCGGGCGCAGAGTCCTCACGCAGAACTGCACAACACGTTTGCGAAACCTGTCGAGTTTCCTGCGCATCTGTCGGCGCACTTAGCCGCGCTGCGCCCGGCGGCTCAGAGCACGCGGGCTCGACTTCTTCGACGCCTTGCCGCGGCCGGAAAGACTCGGGTTCGTCATGAAGTACTTGTGCGCGTTGAACGGCTCCTCCCCCTCCGAGGGCTGAATCCGCTCGCAGCCGCCGGAGGCGAGCAGGCGCCAACTCTGGCGGTTGTCCAGGAGATTGGCCAGCATGATCTGGTCGAGGACCTGCTGGTGGACCGTCGGGTTGGTGATCGGCAGCAGCGCCTCGACCCGGCGGTCGAGGTTGCGGCTCATCAGGTCGGCCGACGAGATGTAGATGGTGGCCTTCGGATGCGGCAGCCCGACGCCGTTGCCGAAGGCGTAGATCCGGCCGTGCTCCAGGAAGCGCCCGACGATCGACTTGACCCGGATCGTCTCCGACAGGCCCGGGATGCCCGGGCGCAGGCAGCAGATGCCGCGCACCACGCAATCGATCTGCACCCCCGCGGAGGACGCATCGTACAGCGCGTCGATGATCTGCGCGTCGACCAGCGAGTTGCACTTGATCCAGATCGCCGCCGGCCGGCCGGCCTTGGCGTGGGCGACCTCGGCCTCGATGTTCTCCAGCAGCCGGTTCTTCAGCGTCAGCGGCGAGACCGACATCCGTTCCAGCTCGGCCGGCTCGGCGTAGCCGGTGATGAAGTTGAAGATCCGCGACACGTCCCGGGCGATCGCCGGATCCGCCGTGAAGAACGACAGGTCCGTGTAAACCCGCGCCGTGATCGGGTGATAATTGCCGGTGCCGACATGGCAGTAGGTGACGAGCTTGTCGCCCTCGCGCCGGACCACCAGCGACAGCTTGGCGTGGGTCTTCAGCTCGACGAAGCCGAACACCACCTGCGCGCCGGCCTTCTCCAGGTTGCGCGCCCAGCGGATATTGGCCTCCTCGTCGAACCGCGCCTTCAGCTCGACCAAGGCGGTGACCGATTTGCCGAGCTCGGCCGCCTCGGCCAGCGCCGCGACGATCGGCGAGTTCGACGAGGTCCGGTAGAGCGTCTGCTTGATCGCCACCACGTTCGGGTCCCGGGCGGCCTGCGCCAGGAACTGCACCACCGAATCGAACGATTCGTAGGGGTGATGGACGATGAAGTCCTTCTGCCGGATCGCCGCGAACACGTCGCCGCCGCTCTCGCGGATGCGCTCGGGGAAGCGGGGATTGTACGGCTTGAACTTCAGGTCCGGCCGGTCGATCCCGACGATCTGGGACAGCTCGTTGAGGGCGAGCATGCCCTCGATCAGGAAGATCGCGTCGGCGGAGATTTCGAGCTCGTCGGCCACGAAACTGCGGAGATCCTCCGACATCCCCGATTCGACTTCGAGCCGGATCACGACGCCCCGGCGGCGCTGCTTCAGCGCGGTCTCGAAATGCAGGACGAGATCCTCGGCTTCCTCCTCGATCTCGAGATCCGAGTCGCGCACCACCCGGAACGCGCCGCTGCTCTTGACCAGGTAGCCGGGGAACAGCCGCCCGGTGAATAGGCCGATCACCTGCTCGATCGAGATCAGGCGCGCGGCGGTCTCGCTCTCGCTGGCGGGCAGGCGCACGAACCGGTCGATGACGCCGGGCACGCGGATCAGGGCGCGCAGCAGGCGGCCGTCCCGCGGCCGCACCAGGGCCAGCGCGATGGTGGTGCCGAGATTGGGGATGAACGGGAACGGATGGGCCGGATCGATCGCGAGCGGCGTCAGGACCGGCGAGACGTGGTTGAGGAAATACTCTTCCAGCCAGGCGGCCTGCTCGGCGGTGAGGGCCGCGGGCTCGACGATCTCGATCTCGGAGGCCTGCAGCTCCTCGCGCAGCTGGCGCCAGCGGGCCTGCTGGTCAGCGGCGAGCCGCGCGACCTCGATGCCGATCCGGTTCAGCTGCTCGGACGGCGTCAGCCCATCCTGGGACGGGAGCGTCAGCCCGGCCCGGACCTGATCAATCAGGCCGGCAACCCGGACCATGAAGAACTCGTCGAGATTGTTCGCTGAGATCGACAGGAAGCGCAGGCGCTCCAGCAGCGGATGGTTCGGGTTGGATGCCTCTTCCAAGACCCGGCGGTTGAACTGGAGCCAGGACAGCTCGCGGTTTACGAACCGCTCGGGCGAATGACGGAGCGAGCGCCCGGCCTCGACCACGGGTTCGCGGGCGGCACCTACCGGCTGCTCCGCCGGCGCGGTCGGCACGGCGGGCCATTCATCGGCGGTGTCGACCGGCGCCGCGACAGCACCGGGGGCAGTCGCACTCGCCGTCGCCGCGCCCGACGCGGTCGCGCTGGCGGGAATCGCGCTCTTCGCGACCGGGCTTTTGGCGACCGGGCTTTTGACGGTTCCGCTATCAGCGATTGCGCTCTTGGCGGCCGTATTCCGGGCACGCGCGCTCGGAGCCGGCACGCTTTCCGCCGCCGTGCTCGGGGTCTCGCTCGGAGCGGCGACGCTCTTGGCAGCCGTGGCCCTGGCCGGCGCGCGCCTGACGGCGGTGCGGCGCGGTGCCGGATTGGTCGCGTCGGGCCGACGGGGCTCCGCGGCCTCGTCGGCGGCGTCGCGGTCCATGGGCTTCTGCGTCGATTCCATTCCGATTCCTGTCCCTGCCGATCGCGGCGCGTTTAGCATTCTACACCCGTAGCTTTCACGACGCTTTCGTGACGGCCACCGGGTTCCGATTTTATGCGTCCGCGTCGGCCTCGTCGTCGAAGCCCATGCGTCGTAGCACGGCCAGCGCCAGCGGGCGGCTGATCCGCCGTCCACGCCCGAGGGCGTCCCGGTCCAGCTCGGCGACCAGATCGCGGGCCCGGCCGAGAGACCGGTCGATCCGCAGGGCCAACGCCTCGATCACGCTGAGATCGACCACCAATTGCCGGTCCACGAACAGCTTGACCAGGACGGCGCGCAGCAGCGCATCGTCCGGCGCGTCGATGGCGATGCTGGGCGCGAGGCGAAGCCGCGAGCGCAGATCGGGCGTCGCCAGGCCGAGCGCATCGATCCCGGCCGCGCTGGTCAGCAGGACCGGGCAGGCCAGCTCGCGGGCGCGGTTGAGCAGGTGGAACAGGGCGGACTCGTCCCGGCCCGCGTCCCGGTCGATATCCTCGACGACCAGAGCCCCGTTCGACACGAGGTGCTGCACCGTGTCCGCCCCGACCTCGGCCGCCGTCACCGTCCAGGCATGGGCCCGCTCCGCCCAGATCGCCGCGAGATGGCTCTTGCCGCTGCCCGAGGGGCCGATCAGCACGAGCACGCTGTCGGGCCAGTCCGGCCAGGCCTCGACCAAGGCGTAGGCCGCCTCGTTCGCCGGCCCGACCAGAAAATCCTCGCGGCCGTAGCGGGGATCGAGCGGCAGATCGAAGGCCAGCTGCCGGGGTGGTGCGTTCTCGCGCATAGGTTGCTCAAATGGGTCGGTCAGGATGACCGGGTACCGGTGGCCGTCAAGGTCCGACCGGCCTCGTCGTTCAGGTCGATCAGCACCGGCTGCTCGGCATGGTACAGGCGGCTCTGGAGATAGCGCGCCAGGGCGAAGCGCACGAGCACGCCGATCGAGGCCGCTACCGGCACCGCGAGCAGCAGGCCGACGAAGCCGAACAGGGTTCCGAAGGCGAGCAGCGCGAACATCAGCCAGACCGGATGCAGGCCGGTGGATTCGCCGACGAGCTTGGGCGCGATGACGTTGCCTTCGAGGAACTGGCCGACCAGGAACACGCCCACCGTCAGCCCGAGATGCAGCCAGTCGGAAGTCGGCCAGAACTGCACCAGCGCGACGCCGACCGAGAGCAGGAAGCCGGTGAGCGTGCCGACATACGGGATGAAGGTCAGGAAGCCCGCGATCAGGCCGATCAGCACGCCGAAATTCAGCCCGACCAGCCAGAGCCCCACCGCGTAGAAGCTGCCGAGGATCAGGCAGACCAGGGTCTGCCCGCGCACGAAGCCGGTGATAGCGCCGTCGATCTGCCGGGCGAGGTCGCGCACGGTGGCCCGGTGCCGGGGCGGCACCCAGCTGTCCAGGGCCGCCATCATCCGATCCCAGTCGACCAGGATGTAGAAGGCGACCACCGGGGTCACGACCAGCAGCGAGGCGATCGAGATCAGGGCCTGGCTGCCCGACCAGATCGACTTGAGGAAGGCGAGGAGCCAGGCGCCGCCCTGGGTCGCCAGGGTGCCGACCGAGGATTGCAGCTCGGTCAGCACGTTGTCGCCGCCGACCCGCTCCAGCACCGGGCCGGCGCGTTCGGCGATGATCCCCTGGAGCCGCGAGACCATGCCCGGCAGCGCGTTGACCAGGCCGGCCATCTGGTTGGCGGTCAGCGGGATCAGGATCAGCAGCGACACGATGAGGGCCAGGACGAACAGCGCCAGGATCAGGAGGCTCGCGGCCAGGCGGCCGAGGCCCAGGCGCTCCAGCCGATCGGCCAGCGGATCGAGCAGGTAGGCGAGTGCGATGCCGGCCACGAAGGGCAGCATCACCTCCCGGAGCAGGTAGACCAGGAGGCTCAGCCCGACGAGGGCGCCCAGTCCGATGACAGCTCGTGTGCGCATGATCTCGCCCCCCGACGCTGCCTACGACGCCCTGTCGCAGAGTGGGCATCGGGCTTGTGCCGATCAAGCCTCGCGATCAAGCCCCGACGCTGCCGACTCGCGCGACGCGCTGGAAGCCGCTAGAGCGGACCCGATGATGACCGGGACGACGCTGGCATGACGGCCAAGGGTGGACAGGGACTGACCTACGCGCAGGCGGGCGTCGATATCGACGCCGGCAACGCCATGGTCGAGACGATCAAGCCGCTGGTGCGCTCGACGCGGCGGCCGGGGGCGGATGCCGAGATCGGCGGCTTCGGCGGCCTGTTCGATCTGAAGGCCGCGGGATTCCGTGATCCGATCCTGGTGGCGGCCAATGACGGCGTCGGCACCAAGGTCAAGATCGCCATCGAGACCGGCCGGCACGATACGATCGGCATCGACCTCGTGGCGATGTGCGTCAACGACCTCGTGGTCCAGGGCGCCGAGCCGCTGTTCTTTTTGGATTATTACGCCACCGGCAAGCTGGTGCCCGGCGTCGGCGCCGACATCGTGCGGGGCATCGCCGAGGGCTGCCGGCAGGCGGGCTGCGCGCTGATCGGCGGCGAGACCGCCGAGATGCCCGGCCTCTACGACGGCTCGGATTACGACCTCGCCGGGTTCTCGGTGGGCGCGGCCGAGCGCGGCACGCTCCTGCCGAAGCCCGGCATCCGCCCGGGAGACGTGGTGCTCGGCCTCCCCTCCTCCGGGGTCCATTCCAACGGCTTCTCACTGGTCCGGCGGATCGTCGCCAAGACCGGTCTCGGCTGGGACGCCCCGGCGCCGTTCGATCCGTCGCGCAGTCTCGGCGATGCCCTGCTGGAGCCGACCCGGATCTACGTGAAGCCGCTGCTCGCCGCGCTGGAGGCCACCGACGGCATCCGGGCGCTGGCCCACATCACCGGCGGCGGCTTCCCGGACAACCTGCCCCGGGTGCTGCCGGACGATGTCGGCATCGCCATCGACCTCGATGCCATCACCCCGCCTCCGGTGTTCGGCTGGCTCGCCCGAGAGGGCGGCGTCGCCGAGGCGGAGATGCTGCGGACCTTCAATTGCGGGATCGGCATGGTGGTGATCGCCGCCGCGGAGTCGGTGGACGACGTCGACGAGGCCCTGACCCGGGCGGGCGAGGCTCCGGTGCGCCTTGGCCGGATCACCGCGCGTGGATCTGAGCCCGTGACTTTCCGCGGGCGCCTCGCGCTCTGATGGCGACTTCCAAGAAGACCCGCGTCGCGGTCCTGATCTCGGGGCGCGGCTCGAACATGGTCGCGCTGATCGAGGCCGCGAAGGATCCGGCCTATCCGGCCGAGATCGTGCTGGTGCTGTCGAACCGCCCGGACGCCGCCGGCCTCGCGCGGGCGGCCGAGGCCGGGATTCCGGCCCGGGCGATCGATCACAAAGGTTTTTCGGATCGCGCCAGCTTCGACGCCGCCCTCGACGCCGAATTGCGGGCGGCCGATATCGATCTCGTGTGCCTGGCCGGCTTCATGCGGATCTTCACGCCGGGCTTCGTGGCCAGCTGGGCGGGGCGGATGCTCAACATCCATCCCTCGCTCCTGCCCCTGTTCAAGGGCACGCACACGCATCAGCAGGCCCTCGAAGCCGGCGTGCGACTGCACGGCTGCACGGTCCATTTCGTGGTGCCGGAACTCGATGCCGGGCCGATCGTGGCGCAGGCCGCGATCCCGGTGCGCCAGGGCGACGACCCGGATAGCCTCGCCGACCGGGTCATCGTCCAGGAGCGCCAGCTTTATCCGGCGGTGCTGGCCCTCGTGGCCGGCAGACGCGCTCGCCTCGAAGGTGACCGCGTCGTCATCGCCGACACCGCACCTGATGGTGTCCTGTTCAGCCTGTAAGGGGATCCCGAAGGGACAAGTCCCTTCGGCAGGGTCCGGGGCAGCGCCCCGGGATGATCAGACCGGCCGCTGCAGCTTGCAGCTGTCCAGCGCAGACAGCGCCTTGGCGCGGGCGGAGTCGTTGAAATAGCCGGTGGCCCGGTAGGCCTCGATCTCGGATTCGTCGAGGCTGCGCAGGGTCTGCTTGGCGTAGCAGCCGCAGGGGCGTTCCAGGGAGGCTTCGGGGGCGCTGGTCAGGCGGGCCTGGACGATCGTGCAGGCGTGGCGCACACGGCCTTCGAGATTGGCCTTGGTGGCGGTCTTGAGCGCGGGATCCGGCTCGTACTGCTGGAACGGGGCCGAGGATCCGCCTGCAAGGGCGGCGGTCGCGCCGATCGCGATCAGGCCGGTCGCGATCAGCAGGGGCAGGCGGCGCATCGTCATGGTCTTGGCGGTCCAGAGCTGAAGTTGAGTAACCTTGACCGTTGGTCGCTCTCGGACTTCGATCCGTCAATGACGGTCCGGACACACCGGGCGGCATTTGCCGCGCCGCCGGGTACGCCGCGCCAGGATGGCGAGCCGGTGTGCCCGACCCGCCACCCCGGTCTCCGCCTCAGGCGGCGATATCGGAATCCTTGAAGAACTGCGCGATCTCGAGCTTGGCGTTCTCGGCGCTGTCCGAACCGTGCACGGTGTTCTCGCCGACCGACTCGGCGAACCGCTTGCGGATCGTGCCCTCGGCGGCCTGGGCCGGGTTCGTGGCGCCCATGACTTCGCGGTACTTGGCGACCGCGTTCTCGCCCTCGAGCACCTGCACCACCACCGGGCCGGAGGTCATGAAGCTGACGAGCTCGCCGAAGAACGGGCGCTCCTTGTGGACCTCGTAGAACTTCTCGGCCTGCTCCTGGGTCAGGCGGATGCGGCGCTGGCCGACGATGCGCAGGCCCGCCTCCTCGATCACCGCGTTCACGGCGCCGGTCAGGTTGCGCCGGGTGGCGTCGGGCTTGAGGATCGAGAAGGTGCGCTCGGTGGCCATGGTCTGTCCGGTCTGTCTGTGGAAAAGGCGGAGGGTGCGCGCCGGGGTGACGGGCGCATCTCAGGCGCGAAAATTTCGCTTCCGCGGCAGGCTTATAGCGGGCGCCCTACCGGGCCTCAAGCGGCCCCGACGTTGAGATGGAACAAGCGCGGCCGTGGCGCTGCCGCAACACCGCCGAAAAATCGCCTGATTGCGACGGCTCTCTCGATCCAAGCCGATTTCGTCCACCTCTCAGGCGCCCTCGGTGCCCTAAACTCGGAGACGAACCATGCGCCTCGCCCTCAGCGCCACCCTCCTCCTCGCCGGCCTGTCAGCCGCCGCCGCCGATACCGGGAAGGATCCGTCCGGCACCTGGCTCACCGGGGATGGCCGCGCCAAGATCCGGATCGACCGCTGCGGCCCCGGTCAGAAGCTCGTCTGCGGCAAGGTCGTCTGGCTGAAGGCGCCGACCGCCGAGAACGGCGCCGCGAAGACCGATCTGAAAAACCCCGATCCGAAGAAGCGCAGCCGCCCCGTGATCGGCCTGCAGCTCATCGACGGCCTGAAGCCCGACGACGAGAAATTCACCGGCGAACTCTACAACGTCGAGGAGGGCAAGATTTACACCGTGAGCCTCGAGCGTGAGAGCGAGGCCGAACTCAGCGTCTCGGGCTGCATGCTCAAGGTGCTGTGCGGCTCCCAGACCTGGACCCGGGTGCCGGACGTGAACCAGCAGGCCGCCAACAAGAACTGACGCTTAGATCGCCGCGAGGCCGCGCTGGACGGCCGGCCTCGCCAGAACGGTTTCCAGCCAACGCGACACGTTCGGCAGTGCGGCGATGTCGACGCCCTGCTTGAAGTTGAGCTTCGCCCAGGTCAGCGTCGCGATGTCGGCGATGGAATAGTCGCCCGCGAGATAGTCGCGGCCCTCCAGCCGACGTTCCAGGACGCCGTAGAGACGGTTTGCTTCCGCGGTGAAACGCTCGATCGCGTAGGGCACCTTCTCGGGGGCGTAGATCTTGAAGTGGTGCGTCTGGCCGAGCATCGGGCCGAACCCCGCCACCTGCCAGAACAGCCACTCGTCCACCGCCACCCGGGCACGCTCGTCCTTCGGATAGAACTGCCCGGTCTTGCGCCCGAGATATTGCAGGATCGCGCCGGATTCGAACACCGTGATCGGCCGCCCATCCGGCCCGTCCGGATCGACGATCGCCGGGATCTTGTTGTTCGGTGAGATCGCCAGGAAGTCGGGCGCGAATTGCTCGTTCTTGCCGATGTTGACCGGAACCACGCGGTACGGCAGCCCGCACTCTTCGAGCATCACTGGAATCTTCCAGCCGTTCGGCGTGCTCCAGGTATGGACGTCGATCGGCTGCCCGGACACCGCTGCCATCGTGATCTGCTCCTCGACCGATCGCACGGCGGCGCGGCGATCCCCCGCCGATCTCGGACACTCCCGGCAGTGAAGACGATTTCCCGGCCACGCTCAAGGGTGCCGCACGCGCACGCCTCGCGTTTCTGAGAGGGGGACCATCGGCTGTTGGCGAATGCTGCTGCGCTCTTGTGTGCAGCGTGAGGGCGCGGTGAGATCGCGACCCGGAACCGTTGCGATTCCGGGGGGATTCTCGATGATCGACCGTCTTATGCGGATTGCGGTGTTCGCCGCGCCGCTTCTCATAGCCCAGCCGCTCTTCGCGAAGGAGACCCCCGCACAGGCACCGGCCGCCAGTGAGGCGCCAGCCGCCGCGCCGGCCGCGCCCGCGGCCAAGGCACCGAGCCCCGGGCAGAGCGCTGCCCGGGAGCGGCAGAAGACGTGCGGCGCACAATGGCGCGGGCTCACCGATACGCAGAAGGCTGCACAAGGTCCCAAGTGGCCGCAATTCTGGAGCAGCTGCAACAAGCGCTTGAAAGGCGGCGACAAAGCCTGACTTTGAGGCGAACCGCCGCGCTTCTCGTTCGTTTCCGAAGCTGGAACAGGCGCGAGCGGGAATCGGCGCGGATATGACGGATCGGCAGGTGTCCTGGCCGTCTACGGCTTGCGTGCGAGGTCCATGCCGGATTGCACGGGTTCGCGCACGGCATGGCTGACGCCTCGGCCACCATAGGCGCGCATCGTTCCTCTGCCTCCGTCCTCGACCGTTTGATCGGCTTCTTGGACGCTTGGGTGCCGAAGCCTGCCGCCTGGGCGTTCGCCCTGCGGATCTGGATCGCCATGATGCTGGCGCTGGCTGCCGCCTTCTGGCTGCAGCTCGACAGCGCCTCCTCGGCGGCGACCTGCGTGGCGATCCTGGCTCAGCCGAAGCGCGGTCAAGCGATCTCGAAGGCCGTCTACCGCCTGCTGGGAACGTTGATCGGCGCCGCGGTGTCGATCGTGTTCATGGCGCTGTTCGGGCAGGACCGGGTGCTGCTGCTGGTCTCGTTCACGGTCTGGATGGGCCTGTGTGTGTTCACCGCACAGTACCTCCAGGATACGCGGGCCTACGGGGCGATGCTGTCGGGCTACACGGTGGCGATCATCGCGCTGGGCCAGATCGACGAGCCGCAGGGCACCTTCGACGCCGCGGTCTCCCGGGTGGCCGTGATCGTGCTCGGCATCCTCGTGATCACCTTCATCAACGACGCCCTCGCGTCTCCGAGCACGTGGCGGACGCTGCTGCCCCAGCTCGGCAAGGCCTGGGACGACACCCGCGCCTACGCCCGGGAGACTCTCGACAACGGCGATCTCGGCGCATCCCGCACCGCCGCGCTGATCCGCACCGTCGCGCCGATGCGGGCCGATGCCAGCGCCATCGCCGGCGAACTCGACGACGGCCCTTGGCGGGCCGCCGGCGCGCGCAGCTGCATCGCAGCGCTCTATGTCCTGGCGGCGGCGATCCGCGCGGTCGCGGCAGCGGCCGCCTGCCTGCGCACCCGCAGCGCCGCGGTGGAGGAGGCACTCCAGATCTGCCGTCGCGTCGTCGAGGACCCCGATCCGCACTCCCTCGACGCGGACGACGCGCGGATGCGCGATCTGGTCGATGCCGCGATCCGCGACGGCGACCGGCCCCTCGACGAGGTCGTGGTGCTCCAGCGCGCCCTCGACGTCGTCTGTGCGGCGACCTTCGCGCAGGACGGGATCCGGGCGGTGGCCGACGGCCATCAGCCCCTGCGCGACGCGAACCTGCCGACGCACCGCGACTTCCCGGTGGCGCTGCGCGGCGCCCTGCGGGTGGCGGTCGGCTTCGCGGTCACCGCTGCGGCCTTCGTGGCGCTCGGCTTGCCGCAGGCGTCCTTTGCGCTCGTGCAGGTCGCCGCCACCGCGGCCCTGTCCTCGGTCACGCCCGACCCGAAAAAGTTCTCCAACGGCGTAATGATCGGGATGACGCTGGCCGCGACTTTCGCCGGCATCGCCCGCTTCGTGTTCCTCGATGGGGTCCAGGGTTTTCCGATGCTGGCCATCGTGATGGCGCCAGTGATCTTCTTCGGCTGCTTCCTGTCGCTGAATCCGAAGACCTTCGGCATCGGCTTCATCCTGATCGTGTTCTTCCCGGTGCTGCTCGGCCCGGCCAACCCGCAGAGCTACGACGCGCAGACCTTCCTGCTGAACGCCTTCCTGGTGGTGGTCGCCGCCATCATCCTGTCGATCGTGGTCCGCCTGCTGCTGCCGGTGACGGCCGAACGGCAGCGGGTCTACGCGCTCGATTCGGCCCGGCACGCCCTGGCCGATGCCCTGGTCGGCGAAGGCGGCGACGCGACCACCCGCACCAGCCTGAACGCCGACCGCCTGTTCCAGTTCGCCGGATACAGCTCGGGCAGCGGCGCGGTGCGCCGGGCGAGTCTCTCGCACGCCTTCGCGCTGGCCCGGCTCGAGGCCGCAGCGGCCCGGGCCCATGCCGAATTGCGCCGGCTCTGGTCGATCGACCCGCTGCGAGAGGCGATCCAGCGGGGCCGAGCCGCCCTGGCCGCGGGAGACGACCGGGCCCTCGAGACCGGCGCCCGGGATCTCATTCGGGCGGCCTCGCGGCAGGACCGGCATGTGCGGCTCACCACGGCGCGGGCGGCCAGCGATCTGGTGACGGCGGCGCGGACCATCGCACGCCATCGGCGATTCTTGCGCCGACTCGACATCGCATTGTTCTGACGCAGGGGTTGGTTCGGGCCGGCATGTACCAAGACATTCACATCGGCGGGGTGCTGATCTCTTCGTTCGTCGCCTATGCGCTCGCCGCCTTCGTGATCCTGCTGATCCTGCGCCGGGTCTTCGCCCAAATCCGCTTCAGCCGTTACGTCGCCAACGCCCCGCTCGCCGAGGCCGGCATCTACGTCTGCGTCCTCGCCCTCCTGATCGCGTTCATCTAAATGCCCGCCACCACCGCCGACGAGGACGATCCCAAGGCCGTTTCCCGCGAGGAGGCGCAGAGCCGGGCCGATCCGCCGCCGCTCACGGCACGCCGGGGCCGCGCGGCCAAGGTCTTCCGCCTGGCCGCCACCGGCTTGATCCTGCTCTTCGCCTTCGTGGCGGCGGTCTTCGTCTGGGAGTTCTACGTCGCCGCGCCCTGGACGCGGGACGGCAGCGTCCGGGTCCAGGTCGCCAACATCGCCCCGCAGGTCTCCGGGCAGATCGTCGACCTGCGCGTCGTGGACAACCAGCTCGTCCGCAAGGGCGACCTGCTCTACGTGATCGACCCGATCGATTTCGAGGTCGCGGTCACCTCGGCCGATGCGGAGGTGAAGAACCGCGAAGCCGACCTGCAGGTGAAGAACGCGCAATCGGCCCGGCGCCAGGCGCTCACCACCGTCTCGACCTCGATCGAGGAGAAACAGCAATTCGCCGGGACCGCCAAGATCGCCGAGGCGTCGCTGGAGAGCGCGCAGGCACAGTTGCGGCAGGCCAAGGTCAACCTCGAACGGACCCAGGTGAAGTCCACGGTCAACGGCCGCGTGACCAACCTGCTGATGCGGGTCGGCGATTATGCCCGCACCGGCACCTCGAACATCAGCATCGTCGACACGGATTCGTTCTGGATCGACGGCTATTTCGAGGAGACCAAGATGGCCAACATCCATGTCGGCGCCTCGGCCGACATCACGCTGATGGGCTACGGGCCGCACCTCACCGGGACGGTGGAGAGCATCACGCTCGGCATTTCGACGGCCAACGCCGCCGCGAGCACGCAGGGGCTGCCGGACGTGAACCCGGTCTATACCTGGGTGCGACTGGCCCAGCGCGTCCCCGTGCGCGTCCGCATCGACCACAAGCCGGACGACGTGCCCCTCGTGGCCGGCATGACCGCGACCGTGGTGGTGGGCGACGGGCGAGCACCGATGCCGGTGTGGTTCACGGATCTGCGACAGCGCCTCTTCGCCTTCTCGGGCTCGCCGACAGGCGACCAGACCGGGGCGCGTTAGAACGTCATCCCGAAGGGCGGGCTCCGGTTTTCGGAAAAAGAAGATGCAAAACCAATGGTCTAGCGCATCGTCCTTGTTCCGATCCACGGCAAATGGCGCTGCCTTGAAACACGGTAGGCTGAGCCGACAAACACCTCGGTCCGGTCCTGAGCGACGATCATCCAACCCAACCCCCTCATCCTGAGGTGTGAGCGAAGCGAGCCTAGAAGGAGCCCTCCGGCCAGCCGTGCGATCCCTGGAGAGCTCCTTCGAGGCCTTCGCTGCGCTCCGTCGCTTCAGGATGAGGGGGATTGGGTTGGGCGGGCGTCGATCAAGACCAAGAGCACCTCCCATCCACCATCGCTCGTGCCTCAGCGCTGCGACTCGGTTGCCATCCTGACGGCGAGCGCCGCGAACACCGTTCCCATCACCCAGCGCTGCACGACCGCGAATGAGGGGCGGTAGGTGAAGAACCGAGCGATCGAACTCGCTGAAATGATGAACAGCGTGTTGATCATCAGGCTGATAATGATCTGCGTCGTCCCGAGGATGAGTGCCTGACTCAGAACGCTGCCGTTGGCCGGATCGATGAATTGCGGCAGCAGCGAAAGATACATGATCGCGATCTTGGGATTGAGCAGGTTGGTCAACAATCCCATGATGAACAGCTTGGCCGGGCTGCTCGGCGGCAGATCCTTGACGCGGAATGGCGAGCGGCCGCCGGGCCGAACGGCTTGTACGGCGAGCCACAGCAGATAGAGCGCACCCGCGATGCGAACGGCGTCGTAGGCATAAGGCACCGCCAGGAGGAGGGCCGTAATACCGAATGCCGCGCACAGCATGTAGACGACGAATCCAAGCGCGACGCCGCCGAGCGAAATGAATCCGGCCGTCCGTCCCTGGCAGATCGAACGCGAGAGCGTGTAGGCCATGTTCGGCCCCGGGGTCAGGACCATGCCGACCGCAACGGCCGCGAAGGCGAGCAGGTTGTGTAGGTCGGGCATCTGTCCTGGCTTCCCCAACATCCGGCGACTCGGTGCGAGGGGAACGATACCGCATCTTGCCGTCTGAGGAGACGCCCATGTTCCGGATCGCACTCTGCGCGGCCGCCCTGTTGTTGGCGGCCGGCCCGGCCCTGGCTGCTCCCGAGAAGGCCGCGGTGTTCGATTTCCAGTTCTCCAATCTCTCGCCGGTGCCCGGCGATGAAGCCGACCGTGCGCGGCTCGATCGCACCAGCGCTCAGTTGCGCAACCTTCTCCAGACGAAGGGCCTGTTCGTGATCGTGCCGACCGATCCGGTGAAGGACGAGGTCACCAAGAGCGCGGATCTGCGCCGCTGCAACGGCTGCGCCGACGGCTTCGCCCGTAAGCTCGGCGCCGACGTGGCGATCACCGGCGAGGTCCAGAAGGTGTCCAACCTCATCCTGAACCTCAACGTCTACGTCAAACAGCTCTCCGGCAACGTCCCGGAAAAGGCCTACAGCGTCGACTTGCGCGGTGACACGGACGAGTCCTTCGCGCGCGGCATCCGGTTTCTGGTCGAGAACAACATGGGTGCCGGCAAGTAGAGCGCGGCCGATCCGGACGGGCACGACACATTTTTTTGCGACGCCGTGCGGATCGCCATAAGTCTTTGCGCCTACGACACCGCGCTGCGGTGTCGTGGGGCGAGATCAGAGAAAAGCCAGCGTAGCCGGAAATTCCGTGTTGACGCGACTCCGAAGCCGGCGCAGTCTTCGGATGTGTTCAGCAACAGCGGACACGGACCGGATCAACACTCTGCGCATCGAGGGATGTGCTGGTCTTGATTGGTCATCCGAAGCTGGAGGAGACAGGCATGACTCCACCGCAGCGTGACGCCACTTAGACGGTTTTGGGACAGGTTCGGCCCGAAACCCAGCGGCACCAAACGAACAGCCAGACGGAAGCGACCCCAGGGGCGCAGAAGCGGCCAAGACACGGCCCGTCTTCGAATGCGCGAAAAGCCCCGCTTTGCGCCGCTTCCGCCGCGGTTTCTCTCTTCAGGACCTGATCGACCATCACCCGCCCGGCAAGGCCGCGGCGGGATAAACCAGTCTCGTGATCCGGGCGGAGCTCAGGCGATCCCGAGCTTCTCCTTGAGCAGCGCGTTGACCGCCGCCGGATTGGCCTTGCCGCCCGTGGCCTTCATGGTCTGGCCGACGAACCAGCCGAGCAGGGTCGGCTTCTCCTTGGCCTGCGCGACCTTGTCGGGGTTGGCTGCGATGATCTGGTCGATGGCGGCCTCGATGGCGCCGGTATCGGTCACCTGCTTCATGCCGCGGCTCTCGACGACGGCGCGCGGGTCGCCGCCCTCGGTCCACACGATCTCGAACAGGTCCTTGGCGATCTTGCCGGAGATCACGCCCTCGCCGATCAGGTCGACGATCGCCCCGAGCTGGTCGGCGGAGACCGGCGTCGATTCGATCGAGAGGCCTTCCTTGTTGAGGCGGCCGAACAGCTCGTTGATCACCCAGTTGGCCGCGGCCTTGCCGTCGCGGCCCTTGGCGACCGCCTCGTAGTAATCGGCAGACGCCCGTTCGGCTACGAGCACGCCGGCATCGTAGGGCGAGAGGCCGTAATCCTTGACGAACCGCGCCTTCTTGGCGTCCGGCAGCTCCGGCAGGCCGGCGGCCAGGGCGTCGACATAGGCCTGGTCGAATTCGAGCGGCAGCAGGTCGGGATCGGGGAAGTAGCGGTAATCGTGGGCCTCTTCCTTCGAGCGCATCGAGCGGGTCTCGCCCTTGCCCGGATCGAACAGGCGCGTCTCCTGGTCGATCTTCCCGCCATCCTCCAGGATCGCGATCTGGCGGCGGGCCTCGGTCTCGATCGCCTGACCGATGAAGCGGATCGAGTTGACGTTCTTGATCTCGCATCGCGTGCCGAGCGGCTCGCCGGGGCGGCGCACCGAGACGTTCACGTCGGCGCGCAGCGACCCCTTCTCCATGTCGCCGTCGCAGGTGCCGAGATAGCGCAGGATCGTGCGCAGCTTGGTGACGTAGGCCTTGGCCTCCTCCGACGAGCGGAGGTCCGGCCGGGAGACGATCTCCATCAGCGCCACGCCCGAGCGGTTGAGGTCGACGAAGCTCTTGGTCGGATCCTGGTCGTGCAGCGACTTGCCGGCGTCCTGCTCCAGGTGCAGGCGCTCGATGCCGACCGTGATCGAGCTGCCGTCGAGCATGTCGACCAGCACCTCGCCCTCGCCGACGATCGGGTCCTTGTACTGCGAGATCTGGTAGCCCTGCGGCAGATCCGGGTAGAAGTAATTCTTCCGGTCGAACACCGAGCGCCGGTTGATCTGGGCCTTGAGGCCGAGCCCGGTGCGCACCGCCTGGGCGATGCATTCGGCGTTGATCACCGGCAGCATGCCGGGCATCGCGGCGTCGACCAGCGAGACGTGGTCGTTCGGCTCAGCCCCGAATTCGGTCGAGGCGCCGGAGAACAGCTTGGCGCGGCTGGAGACCTGGGCATGGACCTCCATGCCGACGACGACCTCCCAGTCGTGCAGGCCGCCCTTGATGAGTTTTTTGGGGTCGACAGGTGCGTTCATGGTCGTCCGGGCCGGGATGTGATGCGGTCTCCGCACGATCCGATCCACAACCTCATCCTGAGGTGCTGCGCAGCAGCCTCGAAGGAGGGCTCCAGGGATCGCGCGGAGCCTGGAGGGCTCCTTCGAGGCCCGCTGACGCGGTCACCTCAGGATGAGGTCGCGGGTGGGATCGCGACGGGTGCCGCTCTCCTACTCTTGAAAAACACTTACGGGTCGCGCGCGCCAAGAATCAAGCGCGGCGGGCGATCGCCCGCCGGGCGCCGTAGCCGACCATCGCCCAGAGCAGGGCGGCGACGGCCCGCGCCGGCAAGAAGGTCGGCCCGTCATGGGTGATCGGGGCCGGCCACGGGATCCCGGCCGCGCTCACCGCCCAGGAGAACAGCACCGAGAAGCCGAGCGCCGCGATCGCCGCGATGAACACCTTGCCGAACTGGCTGGCGGTCCAGCCGAGATAGACCGCCACCACGATCAGCGCCGGATCGAACGCGGCCCAGATCCAGACCGTCCAGGGATAGAAGGGGACGGTCATGCCCACCAGGGCTCGGGCAGGACGGTCCGGCCGGCGGCCTCCTCGATCACCTGGGCGACCGCGAAC
The DNA here is from genome assembly GCF_022829425.1 of Methylobacterium sp. J-072. Classification (NCBI taxonomy): domain Bacteria; kingdom Pseudomonadati; phylum Pseudomonadota; class Alphaproteobacteria; order Hyphomicrobiales; family Methylobacteriaceae; genus Methylobacterium; species Methylobacterium sp. J-072. Next base: position 235,726 of record NZ_JAKSYK010000192.1, read on the forward strand.
AGCGTCTCCTCGTCGAACGGCCGGCCGATCAGCTGGAGGCCGAGCGGCAGGCCCTGGCCGTCGATCCCGGCCGGGACCGCGATGCCCGGCAGGCCGGCCATGTTCACCGTCACGGTGAACACGTCGTTGAGGTACATCTCCACCGGGTCGGCCGAGGCCTTCTCGCCGATGCCGAAGGCCGAGGACGGCGTCGCCGGGGTCAGGATCGCGTCGACGCCGGCCGCGTAGGCCTGCTCGAAGTCGCGCTTGATCAGCGTGCGGATTTTTTGGGCGCGCACGTAATAGGCGTCGTAGTAACCGGCCGAGAGCACGTAGGTGCCGATCATGATCCGGCGCTTGACCTCGCGGCCGAAGCCGGCGGCGCGGGTGTTCTCGTACATCCCGGCGATGTCCTTGCCGGGCACGCGCAGGCCGTAGCGGACGCCGTCGTAGCGGGCGAGGTTCGAGGACGCCTCGGCCGGGGCGACGATGTAGTA
>NZ_JAKSYK010000198.1:0-20240 GCF_022829425.1 Methylobacterium sp. J-072
CGATGGCGGTACCGGCGATGCCGCCGAAGCCCAGGAGCGCCGCCACGAGAGCGACGACGAGAAACGTGATAGCCCAACCGATCATGGCAACCTCACGAAAGTCACGCGGTTCGGGATCGGAACCCGCCGCGGGCGGATCCCGATCCGGTCAGACGCTGGAACTCAGAGCTTGTCGGTCGCCGACTTCACGGCGCTCTTGGCGTCGCCCACGGTGCCCTGCGCCTTGCCCTTGAGCTCCTGCGCGGCACCCTCGGCCTTCAGCTTGTCGTTGTTGGTCACGTCGCCGAGGCCCTGCTTGGCCTTGCCGAGGGCCTCGTTGGCGGCGCCCTTGATCTTGTCGGTGGTGCTGCTCATGGCGTTTCCTTCCGTCCAATCATCTCGCGGCGGCGCCGCAATCGAACTGGCAACGATGGCGATGCGGGGAATGTTCCAGGCATTAACATTGGCCTGGATCAGCCTCCGGCGCCGGGTGCTGCCTGTCCCGGCGATGGGGTGATAAACACCGTGGCGGCCGATCCGATCCAGCAGGCTCAACATGAATCGTCGGGGGCGTTCGACCGCGCCTTCGCGGCGGCGCGCGCGGCCGCCGCAGCCGGTGAGGTGCCGGTCGGGGCGGTGGTCGTCCGGGACGGCGTGGTGCTGGCGGTGGCCCATAACCGTCCGCGGGCGCTCCACGACCCGACCGCCCATGCCGAGATCCTAGCGATCCGCGCCGCCTGCGCGGCCATCGGCGATGAGCGGCTGACCGGCTGCGATCTCTATGTCACCCTGGAGCCGTGCCCGATGTGCGCCGGCGCGATCTCCTTCGCCCGGATCCGGCGGCTCTACTACGGCGCGGCCGATCCCAAGGGCGGCGGTGTCGAGCACGGGCCCCGCGTGTTCAACCAGCCGACCTGCCACCACGCGCCGGAGGTCTATGGCGGCTTCCGTGAGATCGAGGCGGCCGGACTGCTGCGCGAATTCTTCGCCGAACGCCGCGACTGAGGGCTTGAACACGCGCGGCTTCGGGGCATCCTCGCAGGATCGAACGGAGCGTCCGCCCATGACACCGACCTATTCGCGCGCCTTGATCGTCGGGGCTGGTTCCGGCCTCAGCGCCTCGCTTGCCCGTCTGCTGGCGGCAGACGGGCTGAAGGTCGGGCTGGCCGCCCGCAACGTCGACAAGCTCGCCGCGTTGGCCGCCGAGACCGGCGCCGCCGTCCATGCCTGCGACGCGAGTGATCCGAGCGAGGTCGAGGCTCTGTTCGCCCGGCTGGAGCCGGCGCTCGGCGGATCGCCCGACGTGGTGGTCTACAATGCCAGCGGCCGGCTGCGCGGGCCGGTCGTCGATCTCGATCCGGCAGCTGTCGCCCAGTCCTTGATGGTGTCGGCCTATGGCGGCTTCCTGGTGGCGCAGGCGGCGGCGCGCCGGATGCTGCCGCACCGGCACGGGGCGATCCTGCTCACCGGCGCGTCGGCGAGCGTGAAGGGCTTTGCCGGCTCGGCGCCCTTCGCCATGGGCAAGTTCGCCCTGCGCGGCCTCGGCCAGAGCCTCGCCCGCGAATTGCAGCCGCAGGGTATCCACGTCGCCCACGTGGTGATCGACGGCGCCATCCGGAACCCTGCAAGGGGCGGCGAGCCGGTGGATTCCCCGGACAGCCATCTCGACCCGGACGCCATCGCCCGCGCCTATCGCGACCTGCTGCGCCAGGATCGCAGCGCCTGGACCTCGGAATTGGAGTTGCGCCCCTGGGTCGAGCGCTTCTGACGTGTTGTCTAGGGATTGACCCGCAGGCCGAGCAGGAAGGTGTTGTCCCGGAAGCTCGAGCCGGCCACGGTACTGTCGATCTGCTGGTAGATGTAGGTGCCACGCAAGGTCAGCCACCGGGTGAACCGGTAATCGAGGCGCGCGGTCGCGGAGAAGCCGGTCTCCCGGATGGTGCTGCCCTGGTAGTCGTTCTTCAGGAACGAGCCGCCGAGCACGATCGACAGGTTGCGCAGCAGGTCGTGCTGGACCTCCAGGGTCGCGACCTCGGTGAAGATTCCGCTGGAGCCGAGGATGGTGGTCTCGGTCACGCCCGTCGCCGCGGTGAGCCGGACCGTCGTCAGCGGGCTCAGGGACCAGACCAGGGCCGCGTTGACCAGCGGGGCATCGATCGACCGCAACGACGGATCGACATAGGTGCGGTGCTGGATGCCGGCCGAGATCTCGCCGGTGATCGAGCGCGCGAGCCCGAAGCTCGCCCCGACCATCAGGGCGATGCCGTCGGAATCGCGGCGGATGCCGTTGGTGTCCCGGCGCAGGTCGTAGACGCGGGTATCGCCCAGCAGGTCCACGAACGGGCTGAGATCCGGGCTGACCTCGTAGGCGGTCCGCAGTTGCAGGCTGTACTGGTTCAGGTTGCGGTCGGCCTGGTTGATGATCGTGCCGTCCGAGAGCTGGGCGTTGTCGAACTCCGAGCGATCGACCGAGCCGCGCAGGGTCACAGAGAGCCGGTTGAACGTCTCCGTGGCGCCGAGCGAGGCGCCGTAGATGGCGAGCAGCGGCCGGCTCGTCGCCGTGGCGGCCTGCAGGTTCGGGCTGGACGTGCGCTGGGTATCGACAAGAAAGCGGCCTTCCGCGTCGATATGCAGGTCGCGGTTGGCATCGATGCGCAGGCGGACGGTGCCGTCCGCGGCGGGCCGGCTGGCGGCCTCGTTCTGCGGCGTCTCGAGGTAGGAGCCGCGCAGAGCGCCCTGGAACGAGCTGGAGGACCAGTCGCTGCGGAAGTCCACGGCGGCCTCGGTGCGCAAGGCCACCGACCCCTTGGCGAACTGCCGGCTGGTCTGATCGGGATTCGAATCGTAGCCGACGCTTTGCGCGAAGCTCGGCAGCACCGTGAACGTGCCGATCCGGTAGCCGATCGGCGCGTAGGCCGGATCGGTCGGGATCGGACGCGCAAGGTCGAGGCCGAGGATGAATCCCGGCGTGAGCAGGCCGAGCGCGGGGGTGATCGCGAAGAGCGGCAGGACCGGCCGAGACGCCAGGACCGGCTGCACCGGCACGCCGACCACGGCCTGCTGGACCACCGGGGTGAGGCGAAGCGCCGGGGCCGGCACCTGCGTCACCTCCTGAGTGACCCTGCGGGTCGCGGAACCGATGCGCCGGGGCGGCGCCGCCCGGGTGCGCAGCAGGTCCGACGGCGTCCGGTTGTTCGGCGCCGTGGTCGAGCCGCCGGTGCGCTGCCCGCTGCCGGAGATGCGGGTCCCGAGCTGCGAAAGCCCCGACTGGCCCTGCGTCGGGATCGGTGGCGAGAGCGGCGACCGCAGGCTGTCGCCCCCGGTCTGCTCGCCGCCCTGCGCGTTTCCGCCGGATGATGAGCGACCATCCTCGCGCGAAAACCCGTCCGGGATGCGCCGCCGCAGGGCCGGGAGACCGTTGGGCGCCGTGTCCTGGCCGATTCCGGGATTGTCGGGCTGGCCGGTGACCGGGCTGATCGCGTCGAAGCGCTGAGCCAGGGATGGCGACGTCGCAAGCGCGAGCGTCAGGGCGACGAGGGCGAGCCGCATCTCCTGCCGTCCCCGCCGATCAGCGCCCGTCATCCGCACCTGATCTTGGCCTCCACCTACGCCCCGCGCGCCAAGAGCCGGGATCAACAGATCACGCCGCCGCCTTCGAGGTCGTCGGTATGGTTAATGCAAGCTAGCGCCGGCATGGTTAATGCGCCGTCAACGCCGAACCCCCGCGGCTCTTACGGCCCGGGTGCAGTCGCTCTTAAAATTCGTCGTCGCGTAAAAGTAGCGATTGAGCTTTTCTCGCAGATCCGGTAGCGTCCGGCAGAATTCGACGCGATCCTTACGGGATTGACCGATCTGGATAGTTGCAACGACCGAGGTTCAACGTGAGCGATAGCGCTGAAGCTGAACACGCCGAACACATTGAGCTGGCGGTCGATATCATCGCGGCCTATGTGTCCAACAATTCGGTGCCGCCCTCGGAACTTCCGGGTCTGATCGGCGGCATTCATGCGGCCCTGAACAGCCTTTCGGCTTCGGGGGCGTCATCGACGACGCTCGTGGAAAAGATGAGTCCGGCGCAGATCCGGAAATCGATTACGCACGATCATCTTGTGAGTTTTGAAGACGGTAAGCCGTACAAGACCTTGCGCCGGCACCTGACCCTGCGCGGGCTCAGCCCGGAGGCCTACCGCGAGAAATGGGGCCTGCCGCGGGACTATCCGATGACGGCGGCAAGCTATTCGGCCCAGCGGTCGGAACTGGCCCGCGCCCTCGGCCTCGGCCAGCAGCGCCGCAAGTCTCGCGGTGCGGCAACGCCAGCCGTGGAGGAGGCACCGGCAGCATCCGCGCCGAAGACGCGGGGTCGCAAGAAGGCGCCGGTCGAGTAGAGCCGGGCGCCAAATCCATCGGTCTTGTTTGACAGAGACCAGTCGCGGGCGTGACACGGCGGCGGGATGGCTCGACCGACGAGCGTACGCCGCCGCAATACATGCCGAACATGGTCTCGAAGCGCTATCCGACATCGATCGAGGTCGCCCGCCTCGCCGGGGTCTCGCAATCTGCGGTGTCCCGGACCTTCACGCCGGGCGCCAGCGTTTCCGCACGGACGCGCGACAAGGTGCTGGCGGCGGCGGACAGCCTCGGCTTCCGCCCGAGCCTGATCCCCAAGATCATGCTAACCGACCGGTCCGGACTCGTGGCCTTGGTGGTCGGCGGCCTTGAGAACGCGTTCTACGCCCGCGTCGTCCAGATCCTCGCCGCGCGCCTGCGGGAGGCCGGCAACCAGATCCTGCTGGTCCCGGTCGACAGCGACTACACCCTCGACGCCGTCGCGGCACGGCTCGCGCAGTACCGGGTCGACGCGATCGTCAGCGCCCTGGCCGTGCTCTCGCGGGACGCCGCAGCGACGCTCTCGGCCTCCCGGATCCCGGTGGTCTCGTTCAACACGCCGGTGACGGCCGCGCGGGTCGGCTCGGTCGGCTCTGACAACGCGCTCGGGGGCCGGCAGGCCGCCGTCCTCCTGCACGCACGCGGCGTGCGCAATCCCGCCTTCGTGGCCGGCCCCGCCGACAGCCCGGCCAGCACCGAGCGCCTGACGGGCTTTCGCGATGGCCTGCGCGCAGCCGGCCTGCCGGAGCCGCGCGTCGCCGGATCCGCCTACACCTATGATGGCGGTGCCGAGGCGACGACACAGCTCTGCGCCGAAGGTGCGGTCGACGGCATCTTCTGCGCCAACGATCTCTGCGCGCTGGGCACGATCGACGCCCTGCGGCGCGCGGGGCGGCGCATTCCCGAAGACGTTCGGGTGATCGGTTACGACGATACCCCCGCCGCGTCATGGGGCGGCTACGACCTGACCAGCTTCGATCAGGATGTTCCGGCGCTGGTCGAGGCAGCTCTGGCGATGATCGCCCGCATGTCCGCCGAGGATGTCGGCATCGGCGAGCGCGTGCTGATCCCGCCGCGCCTGACCGAGCGCGGCAGCACGCGGTTCTGACCAGCACCACTCCCTCCGCAATTCAGCTGCTTGCATGCGGCGCAACGGTGTGTCGCGTTTGCATCGCTATGCAAAAACCAAACATGCCCCATCCTTGCGCTATGCTGCGTCGCACAAAGCGGCGCCCGTCATCCGCTCGAAGGAGGCCGCCGTGCCGCCCCTGCCGATCCTCGCCCTCGCCGTCGCCTCGTTCGGAATCGGGACCACCGAATTCGTCATCATGGGCCTGCTACCTGAGGTAGCACAGAGCTTCGGCGTCACCATTCCGCAGGCCGGCTATCTCGTGTCGGGCTACGCCATGGGCGTAGTCATCGGCGCGCCGATCGTGGCGATCGCCACCGCGCGGCTGCCCCGCAAGACCGCCTTGCTCGCTCTGATGGCGGTGTTTCTGATCGGGAACATCGGCTGCGCCCTGGCGCCGAGCTACGGCCTGTTGATGGCGGCCCGAATCGTCACCGCGTTCGCGCACGGGGCGTTCTTCGGGATCGGTGCGGTCGTGGCGCGCGATCTGGTGCCGCGCGAGAAGCGGACCCAGGCGGTCTCGCTGATGTTCGCCGGCCTGACGCTCGCCAACGTGCTCGGTGTTCCGCTCGGCACCGCCCTGGGGCAGGTGGCCGGATGGCGCTCGACCTTCTGGGCGGTGGTGGCGATCGGGATCGCCGCCGGGCTCGCGATCCAGACCTTCGTGCCCTCCGGCCTGCCCGGCACCCGGGGCGGCCTCGTCAAAGAATTCCGGGCGCTCGGCCGCTGGCCGGTGCTCCGGCCGATGCTGATCTCCACCCTGTCGTCGGTGAGCTTCTTCACCGTGTTCACCTACATCACGCCGTTCCTCACCGGCGTCACCGGGTTCTCGCCGCAGGGCGTGACCGGCGTGCTGTTCGCTGCGGGGATCGGCCTGACGGTGGGCAATCTCGCGGGCGGCCACTTCGCCGACCGGGGCCTGATGGCGACGATCATCGGCGGGTTCATCGGCATCGTCGCGGTGCTGCTGGTCCTTGCGGCGGTGGCGCATCACGCCATCCCGACGGTGGCCGTGCTGGTCCTGTGGTCGGGCCTCGCCTTCGCGCTGGTCTCGCCGCTGCAGATCTGGGTGGTCGAGGCGGCGAGCGATGCCCCGAACCTCGCCTCGACGCTGAACCAGGGCGCATTCAACCTCGGCAACGCCACCGGCGCCTGGCTCGGCGGCTCGGCCCTGACCCTGGGGGCCAGCTACGGCCATCTGCCGCTGATCGCCGCCGCTGTCTCGATCCTGGGCCTCGGCCTGACGGTCACCGCCGTCAGCCGGACCGGCAGCCGGATCTTTTCGGCCTCTGCGCCGGGGGCGTAGCGAACGATCTGGAGGGTCAGGCGCCGGCCTTGGGGCACTCGTACCGGTGTGTTCGGCTTCAATGCCGAGGCATCGACCCGTGTGCAGATCGCGACGCACCCCTCTTCCGCACGGGAGAGGCGACCTGCGCCTTATCCGGATTGGCGGTCAGGCCGACCGCAGCGGCCGGCGCGCAACGCGCTAATCGGCCCGCACCAGATCACCGAGCAGGCTCGCCGCCACGGTCGCCTTTGAGACCGTGAGGCCGGAGGCGCTGATCGCGTCCACCGCGTCGCGGATGCGGACGAGCGGCGCGCCTCTCGCCTTGGCCCAGGCCGCGACGGCCTCCGGCCCAGCGCCGAGATCGGCGACCACCTCGGCGGTGAGCTTGCGATGGGCCGCGGCGATGCCGGCCACCGCACGCTCCAGGGCGACCCGGTCGAACGTGTCGGCCACCGGCACGGTCCGGGCCGCGGCAGCGAGCTCGTCCAGCCGGAAGGCGTGCTCCAGGGCGAAGTGGGTCGCCGCAACCTCCTCGACCGGCCGGCCGCTGGCCTCGGCTACGCGGACGATGTCGGGGGCCGAGATCAGGGCGTTGAGCGACGCGAGGCGCCTAGCCTGCTCCCGGGCCATGCCGTGGCCTTCGAGCTCCGCCGCCCGGTCACCGATGGCGGTGAGCGCCTCAGCCTCCAGCACCTTCGGCAACGCCGCCTCCACGGCAGCGACGCCGTCGCGGTAGCGGGCCACCAGCGGGGCTAGGCCGCCGGTCAGGTCGAGGTTGCGGATGAACCAGACGATCCGGTTGGTGAGCAGGCCCTGAACCTCGGCGTAAAGGCCGAGCTGGTCCTGCCCGGAGACGCCGCTTCCCAGGCCGTCGATGGCGAGGTTCAGCTCCATCAGCCCGAAGGCGTCGCGGGTGATCGCGTAGGCCTTGGCGATGGTCGCGGCATCCGCACCGGTCCCGTCGACCAGCCGCGTGACCAGGGACGGGCCGCCCCGGTTGACGATGATGTTGGCGAGCGCCGTGGAGATGATCTCCCGCCGCAACCGGTGGCCCTTCACGGCGTCGGGGAATTGCTCGCGCAAAGCTTTGGGGAAGTAGCGCTGCAATTCGCGGTCGAAATATGGGTCGTTCGGCACCGCGCTCGACAGGATCGCGTCGTAGAGCGACAGCTTCGCGTAGGCGAGCAGCACGGCGTATTCGGGCCGGGTCAGCCCCTCGCCGCGGCGCATCCGCTCTGTGATCGCCGCATCGTCCGGCAGGTATTCCACCGCCCGGTCGAGGCGCCCCTCGGCCTCCAGCGCCTGCATGGTGCGCATAGCGAAGCCGGTCTCGCCGAGGCCGCCGCGCTGGGCCAGCGACAGGGCGAGCGTCTGCAACTCGTTGTTGCGCAGGACCAGCCGCCCGACCTCGTCGGTCATGGTGGCGAGAAGCGTGTTACGCTCCGCGTAGTCGAGCCGCCCATCCCGCTCGGGGACCATCAGGGCGATCTTGATGTTCACCTCGACGTCGGAGGTGTTCACGCCGGCCGAATTGTCGATCGCGTCGGTGTTGAGCCGGACGCCCGAGCGGGCCGCCTCGATGCGCCCGCGCTGGGTCAGGCCGAGATTGGCACCCTCGCCGATCGCCTTCACCCGCAGCTCCGGCGCGGTGATGCGCACGGCGTCGTTGGCGCGGTCGCCGGCATCCTCGTCGGTCTCGGTGGTGGCGCGAATGTACGTGCCGATGCCGCCGAACCAGAGCAGGTCGGCCGGCGCCTTCAGGATCGCCTGCATCAATTCGGTCGGCGTCGCCTCGGCCCGGTCGAAGCCCAGGGCGGCCCGGATCGGCTGAGACAGCGGAATGGTCTTGAGGCTGCGCGCGAACACGCCGCCGCCCTCGGAGATCAGGGAGCGGTCGTAATCCGCCCAGGAGGAGCGCCCGAGGTCGAACAGGCGTTTCCGCTCGGCGAAGCTCTTCGCCGCGTCGGGATTGGGATCGAGGAAGATGTCGCGGTGGTCGAAGGCCGCGACCAGCCGGAGGCTTTCCGAGAGCAGCATGCCGTTGCCGAACACGTCACCCGACATGTCGCCGACCCCGACCACGGTGATCGGGTCCGTCTGCACGTCCACGTCGATCTCGCGGAAGTGGCGGCGCACGGCCTCCCAGGCGCCGCGGGCGGTGATGCCCATGCCCTTGTGGTCGTAGCCCTGGCTGCCGCCGGACGCGAAGGCGTCGCCGAGCCAGTGGCCCTTCTCCAGGGAGAGGGCGTTGGCGATGTCGGAGAAGGTGGCGGTGCCCTTGTCGGCCGCCACCACCAGGTAAGCATCGTCCGGATCGTGCCGCACCGTGTCGGGCGGCGGGACGATCGCCTGGTCGACGATGTTGTCGGTGAGTTCGAGCAGGGTGCGGATGAAGATCCGGTAGCTCTCGGTGCCCTCCTGCATCCAGGCCGCCCGGTCCGAGGCCGGCGGCAGGCGCTTGGGGAAGAAGCCGCCCTTGGCGCCCACCGGCACGATGACGGCGTTCTTCACCTGCTGGGCTTTCACGAGGCCGAGGATCTCGGTGCGGAAATCCTCCGGCCGGTCCGACCAGCGCAAGCCGCCGCGGGCGACGTAGCCGAAGCGCAGATGCACGCCCTCGACCCGGGGCGAATAGACGAAGATCTCGAAGAACGGCCGCGGCAGCGGCATCGCCGTGACCTTGGCGCAGGCGAACTTGAAGCTGATCGTCTCCCGGGGGCCGCCATCTGCGGCTGTCTGGAAGAAGTTCGTCCGCACCGCCGCCTCGACCAGGTTGACGAACCGGCGCAGGATCCGGTCGTCGTCCAGGCTGGTGACGTCGGAAAGCGCCTCCTCGATCAGGGCACGGGTCTCCGCTTCCTGGGCGGCCCGGTCACCCTCGAGCTGCGGGTCGAAGCGGGTCCGGAACAGGCTGACGATCGCACGGGCGATCCTGGGGTGGCGGCTCAGCGTGCCGGCCAGGTAATCCTGCCCGTAGCGGATCCGGAGCTGGCGCAGGTAGCGGCCCAGCGCCCGGAGCAGCGCCGCCTCTCGCCAGGGGAGGGCGGCTTCCAGCACGAGGCGGTTGTAGCCGTCGGATTCCACCGAGCCGTCGCCCAGCGCCAGCATCGCCTCTTCGAGGGGCCGCTCCAGGGTCGCGAGGTCGATGGGCGCTCCGGTCGCGCGCTCGATCCGCATGTCGTGCAGCCAGACCCGGGCGGATTCGTCGAGCCCCGCCGGCTTGATCCGGTAGGTCCGCTCGTCGATGACGCGAAAGCCCAGATTCTCCAGGCCCGGCACCCGGTCGGACAGGGCGATCGCGGTGCCGCGGGAGAACACCTTCAGGCGGACCTGCGCGTCGGAATCGCCGGGCCGCCGCTCCAGATGCACGGCGCGCGGCTGCGCGTCGCTCAGCGATTCGAGGATCGCGACATCGGCCACGGCGACATCGGATGCGAAATTGTCCCGGTAGGCGGCCGAGAACGCTTCGGCGTAGCGGGTGGCCAAGAGGCGCGCGCGGTCGCCGTCATGGGCCTCGGCCAGGGCCGCCCGCAGGGCGTCGCCCCAGGTCCGGACCAGGGCCGCGATGCCGGCCTCCAGCGCCGCTGGGTCGCGTTCCGGCACGTTCTCCTCGGACAGACCGATGATGTAGTGGGTGCGGGCGAGCGGCCCATCCGGGAAATCGGGATCGGCCAAGCTCAGCCGGCCGCCATAGGCCTCGGCCAGATAGGCGCCGATCCGGGCCCGCACGGTGGAATCGTAGCGGTCCTTCGGGACGTAGACCAAGAGCGAGACGAAGCGGCCGAACCGGTCCGGGCGCGACAGCACGCGGATCCGCGGCCGGTCGGCGAGGTTGGCGATCGCCAGGGTGAACCGGTACAGCCGCTCGATATCGATCTGGAACAGCTCGTCCCGCGGGTAGGTCTCCAGCACCGCCAGCAGGCTGCGCCCGGCATGGCTGGTCGGGTCGAGGCCGGCCCGCTCGGCCACCGCCTCGACCTTGCGGCGCAGGACCGGCACCTCCCGGGTCGGGGCGGTATAGGCCGAGGCCGTGAACAGGCCGACGATCCGCACCTCGCCCGAGAGCTTGCCGGTGGCCGAGAACAGCTTCACGCCGACATAGTCGAGATACGCCACCCGGTGGACCCGGGACTTCGCGCTCGCCTTGGTGATGATCAGCGCCTGCGGTTCTTCCAGGAAGGCGAGGATCTCCGGCGTGTAGTCCACCGGCGTCCGGCCTCGGCGCAGGGGCGTGGCGCCGGGATCGCGCAGCACCCCGAGGCTGGACCCCTCGATCAGCGGATGCCCGTCGCCCTCGATGCCGTGCTGGCGCATCCCCAGGACCAGGAACTGGCCGTCCTTCAGCCAATCCAGGAAGGCGCGCGCCTCGGCGATCTCGGCCTCCGGCAGCGGGGAGGGGGCGCGGCCGAGGCTGTCGGACAGCTCGGAGATCCGGGCCAGCATGGCATCGTGGTCGTCGCTCGCGAGCGCCACGTCCCGGTAGACCTGCGCCAGGGCCTGCACCAGCCGCTCGCGGGCCTCGTCGTCCAAGCGGCCGAGATGGAGGTGGATGAAGCTCTCGCGCGCCAGGCTGCCATGGGCATCCGCGGTGGTCTCGCCGACCACCCGCACCAGCGCGCCCGACGCGTCGCGCTCGACCCCGAGGATTGGGTGGGCGACGAGATCCGGGGTCAGGCCCTCCTCGGTCAGCTCGGCTAGGGTCGAATCCAGCAGGAACGGCCGGTTGTCGTTGACGACCTCGAGGACCGTGATCTCGCGGGGCCGTCCGTCTCGCACCAGTTCGGCGTCGCTCAGGCGCACCCGGGCCGGATCGCCCGGCTTGCGCGGCTCGGAGAGAAGCGTCCGCGCCCGGACCGCGAGTTCGGCTACCGCGTCGGCCGAGTAGGGAGCCAAGTCTTCCGGGGTGACGCGCCCGAACAGGTCGCGGACGAAGCCGCCGGGGCCGCCCTGTTCGGCGACGATCTCGGCGGCGGCCTCGATGAGTCCGGTCCGGGCCGATTTCTGTTCCGAGGATGACAACGCCGTAGCGGTTTCCAGTGTCATCGTGCCTCTCACGAACCGGGAGTTTGCCCGCGCAGCGATAGCAGGGTGATCCGCCGTGTCGATGACAGCGCGGCGGATTTTCCTGTTCGCGCATGTCGAACCGCGCGAACCGTCAGGTTCGGCTTGTGCGGCAGAAGATACGTGCATATACACGCATCGTGACCAGCGATTTCCTGACCGAGCCCTGCACCTGCGTCGCGCTGCGCCGGGCCACCCGCGCCCTGACCGCTTCCTATGATGCGGCCTTGCGGCCTGCCGGGCTGCGGGTGACGCAATTCTCGATCCTGCGTCGCCTGGAGCGGCTCGGGCCGATTCCGGTGACGCGGCTGGCCGCGGAGGCCGTCTTGGAGCGAACCACGATGGGTCGCAACCTCGACCCGCTCGAACGGCGCGGCCTCGTGAAGATCGAGGCGGGCCGGGATGCGCGCGAGCGGATCGTCTCCCTGACGGATGCCGGTCGCGAGGCCGTCGCGGCGGCCACGCCCTACTGGCAGGCGGCCCAAGCTCGAATCAACGCGCAGGTCGATCCCGTAACCGTCGCAGCCCTCGCGGAAGCCCTGATCGCCGCCGCCTGACCGACCGTCTCACCCCCCGGAGCCCGAACATGCCCGCCCCCGTCGAGACGCTCTCCGCGCCGCCCGTGCCGCGCCTGCACTATGCCTGGGTCGTCGCCGGGGTGACCTTCCTGGTGCTGCTGATCGGGGCCGGCGTGCGCGCCACGCCGAGCGTGCTGATCGTGCCCTGGGAGCGGGAATTCGGCTGGACCGCGGCTACGATCAGCGTCGGCATCGCGCTCAACATCTTCCTGTACGGCATGATCGGGCCGTTCGCGGTGGCGATCATCGAGCGTTTCGGATTGCGCCGCTCGGTCTGCTGCTCGCTCTTCGTCCTGGCTCTCGGCACGGCTGCCACCAGCCTGATGACCGCGCCGTGGCAGATGGTTCTGCTCTGGGGCATCGTGGTCGGCTCCGGCTCGGGCATGGTCGCCAACGTGCTCGGCGCCACCGTGGCCGGTCGCTGGTTCGGCAAGCGCCGTGGGCTGGTGATCGGGATGCTCACGGCGAGCAGCGCCACGGGGCAGCTGATCTTCCTGCCGATGCTGGCCTCCCTGGCGGTCGGGTCGGGCTGGCGCTCGGTCTCGCTGCTGGTCGCCGCCGTCACCCTGGTGCTGATCCCGGTTGCCGCCCTGCTGCTGCGCGACCGGCCCGCCGATCTCGGCCTGCCGCGCTACGGCGAGACCGTCGTGACCCCGGCGCCGGTGCTCACCGAGAACCCCGCGGTGCGGGCGCTACGCGGCCTGCGGATCGGCCTGAAGTCGAAGGATTTCTGGCTGCTGTCCGGCACCTTCTTCATCTGCGGCGCCTCGACGAATGGGCTGATCGGCACGCACCTGATCCCCGCCTGCATCGACCACGGCATCGCCGAGGTGACCGCCGCGGGCCTGCTCGCGGTCATGGGCATCTGCGACCTGATCGGCACCACGGCGTCGGGCTGGCTCACCGACCGCTTCGATTCGCGCAAGCTGCTCGCCTGGTATTACGGCCTGCGCGGCCTCTCCCTGATCTTCCTGCCCTACTCGTTCGACCTCAGCTTCTACGGACTGTCCCTGTTCGCGGTGTTCTACGGGCTCGACTGGATCGCCACCGTGCCGCCCACCGTGCAGCTCGCCGGAAAGTCCTTCGGCGAGGAGAACGCCGCGCTGATGTTCGGCTGGATCGCCGCCGCCCACCAGATCGGCGCCGCCTCGGCCGCCTGGCTCGCCGGCATGGTCCGGACCGATACCGGCACCTATCTCGGCGCTTTCGTGTCGGCCGGCCTGCTCTGCTTGGTCGCCGCCCTGATGGCGGGCTTCGTCGGACGCAATCCCCGGGAGCCGGCCCTGCGCCCGCTGCCGGCCTGAGCTGCATCGCGCGGCAACGTCCGTCATAAGCGTGCCGCGAAGGGAGCGCCTCCGTCGGGCCATCCCTTCGCAGCACGAGTGCGCATTGTGACAATCGCGATCCGGCCCAATCCGCCGGTCCAGCAGGTTCGCGCCCCGCAGAAGGGGTCGGGGCCGGGCTTCACCGAGTTCGTCGCCATCATCGCGTTGATGATGGCGGTCACCGCCATCTCCATCGACAATTTGTTGCCGGCCTTCCCGGCGATCGAGGCGCGGTTCTCCGTGCCCGATCCGAACCGGCTGCAACTCCTCGTCTATGTGTTCATGGCCGGGTTCGGCATCGCCCAACTCGCCTACGGGCCGATCTCGGACACGTTCGGGCGTCGGCCGGTGCTGCTCGCGAGCCTGGCGATCTACGTGGTCGGCTGCGGGCTCGCCATGGTGGCGCCGAGCTTCGGCTGGCTGCTGGCGGCCCGGGTCATCCAGGGCATCGGCGCGGCCGGCGGGCGGGTGCTGTCGGTGGCGATCGTGCGCGACCGCTTCGCCGGCCGCGAGATGGCGAGCGTCATGTCGCTGACCATGATGGTCTTCCTGATCGTCCCGATGATCGCCCCGGCGATCGGCGGCCTGATGCTGGCGCTGGGCTCCTGGGTCTACGTGTTCGTCTCGATGCTGGCGCTGGCCTTCTGGCTGACCGCCTGGTTTTCGCTGCGGATGCCGGAGACGCTGCACCCGGAATACCGCCGCCCGCTCTCGCTTGGGGCGACCTGGGACGCGGTCCGGACCACGGTCACCACTCGGGTCTCGATCGGCTACGCCACGGCGCTCGGCCTGCTCACCGGCTGCATCATGGGCTATGTCGGCTCGGCCCAGCAGGTGTTCGACACCGGCCTCTACCATCTCGGGCCCCTGTTCCCCCTGGCCTTCGGGCTGGTGGCCGGCGCCATGGGGGCGGCGACGCTGATCAACGCCCGGATCGTGCGGCGGCTCGGGATGCGGGCGCTCTCGCATGCCGGCATCATCGCCTTCACGCTGGTGGCCCTGGCCCAGGTCGGCGTGGGCCTCGCCTATCACGGCCACCCGCCGCTGACGGCGTTCCTGTCGATCCTGGCGGCGAACCAGTTCCTGATGAGTTTTGCACTGCCGAACTTCAACGCCCTGGCGCTGGAGCCGCTCGGCGCCATCGCGGGCACGGCCTCGTCGTTCGTGGGCTTCTACACGACGATCCTCGGGGCGTTCTCCGGCTACGTGATTGGCCAGGCCTTCGACGGGACCGTGCTGCCCGTCGGGATCGGCTACGCCACCCTCGGAGGGCTGGCGCTGCTGGTGGTGCTCTGGACCGAGCGCGGCCGGCTGTTCAAGGGTGGCGTCGCGAGCTGAAGGCTGGGGACTTAACCCGGTCTTCAACGGAATCCGCCACCCTCCGGTCAGCCCTTGCAGCCGACCGGATTCGATATGATCGCCCGCGCCCAGGACGGAACCCTTCTCGCCGCGCGCCTGCTCCTGGCCGCCGCGCTGCTGCCTACGGGAATCGCCCGGGCGCTCAACGTCTCGGGCTTTGCGCTGACGCTCGCCGGCAGCGGCATGCCGTTCCCGAACGCCGTCGCCACCGCCGCCGTGGTGGTGCAGGTCTTCGGTCCGCTGGCCCTGATCCTCGGCGTGCTGCCGCGGCTGACCGGGCTGGCGCTCGCCGTGTTCGCGGCGGTGACGGCCGTGATGCTGCACGCGTTCTGGCAATATGTCGGACCGGCGGCGGTGGCCGAGCGGACGCTGATGCTCGCCGATCTCGGCTTGGCGGGCGGGTTCCTGATGTATGCGCTCTCCGGCCCCGGCGCCTGGAGCTGGCAGGGCTGGCGCGCCGGCCAGATCGGCGAGCGGCCGGCCCCGCAGCGCGCACCGGCCAAGGCTGCCGGCAAGAGCTCGGCCGCACGCGGGGGCGCCGGCAAGAAATCGGGCGGCCGCGCCCCGGCCCGCGCCGCGGCCTGATCGCTCAGCTCGCCCGGGGCTTCAGCTCGGGCGATGCGGACGGCGTCGCGGCGACCATCCTGCGGCCGGAAATCTCGGCGCCGGCATCGGGCGTCAGCTTGCGGAACGCCAGCACGGAGGCCGCCGACAGCACAGCCACGGCGAAGAAGGCCGGCCCGAAATCGCCGGCCTCGATTCCGGTCCGGCCGTGGAACCCGGCCGTGCCCTCCAACGCCAGGGCGCCCAGCGTGACGCCGAGGCTCAGCGACAGCTGCTGACAGACGCTGGCGAAGCTCGTGGCCGCGCTCATCTCCCGGGATTCGAGGTCGGCATACGCGATGGCGTTGACACAGGTGAACTGCACCGAGCGCGAGCAGCCGCCGATGAACAGCAGCGCGATCATGATCCAGTGCGGCGTCTCCGCGGTGTAGAGGCCGTTCACCGCCAGGAAGGCCGAGGCCAGCACGGCGTTCGAGACCATCACGGTGCGGAAGCCCAGACGGCGCAGGATCTTGGGCGCCAGGGCCTTCACGAACATCGCCCCGGCCGCGGCCGCGAAGGTGATCAGCCCGGAATGCAGGGCGTCGAGCCCGAACCCGACCTGCAGCATCAGCGGCAGCAGGAACGGGATCGCCCCGGTCCCGACCCGGAACAGGCTGCCGCCGAGGATCGCGACCCGGAAGGTCGGGCGGTTCATCAGGTCGAGCCGCACGATCGGGTGGGCGATCCGCCTGGCATGGGCGAAATAGAGCGGCAGCAGGACCGCGCCCGCCGCCAGGCATCCCCAGGAAACCGAGGCCGGCAGGAGGTGACGCCCCATCGAGGCGAGCCCCAGCATCAGCGCGGCGAGGCCGGTGCCGAGCAGGAAGAAGCCGGCGATGTCGAGCGGCGGCCGCTCCGGCTCGCGGATGTCCTCGAAGTAGAGGCTCGCCAGCACGATCCCGGCAAAGCCGATCGGCAGGTTGATGAAAAAGATCCAGCGCCAGTCGAACCACGTGGTGATCAGCCCGCCGAGCGGCGGCCCCATCACCGGGCCGACCAGCGCCGGGAAGGTCAGGTAGGCCAAAGCGGTCACGAGCTGCGACTTCGGCACGCTGCGCAGCACTACGAGGCGGCCCACCGGCACCATCATGGCCCCGCCCATCCCCTGGAGGAACCGCGCGGCCACGAACCACGCCAGGCCGTTGGCGGCCGCGCAGGCCAGCGATCCGATCATGAACACGACCAGCGCGGCCCGGAACACCGTGCGCGAGCCGTAGCGGTCGGCCATCCAGCCGCTCACCGGAATGAAGATCGCCAGGCTGACGAGATAGGAGGTCAGCGCCAGCTTCAGGGCGATCGGATCCTCGCCGAGGCTCGCCGCGATGCTGGGCAGCGCCGTGGCGATCACCGTGGAATCGGTGTTCTCCATGAACAGGGCGGTGGCGACCGTCAGGGGGACGATCCAGAGCGGTTTTTGGGTCGGGGAAGACATCGGACAGCAGACGCGTAGCGCGCCGGGACGGTTGCACGGCGGGGGCGCCCATTCGCACCGTCGTGTTTCCCGCCTGTATCCGCAACGCAACAGGGGTTGCATCGTGACCGAACACCACCTTTTGTGCGGGTGGTCCAATGGCTACGTTTGGCGCGAGCGGTCTTCCGGCCGTCGATCCCGGCACGGTGCCGGCCGCGAGACCCTCGATGCAGCCCTCTCCGAGCAAGCGCCGTTCCCTGTCGCGGATCGCCGCCGCCGTCGCACTCCTGTCGACGGTCACGGCCTGCGGCACGGTGCTGCTGAACGATCGCGGTTCGCTGACGCGCTACGACCGCCTGCAGGCGAGCAGCGCGGTCGCCTCGGCCTCGCGGCTCTACGTGGACCGGCCGGCTTTGGCCAAGGCCCGCACCGTGCGGATCATCCCGACGGCGTTCCACGCCGACGTCGCGGGCGCCGCGCCGCTGACCCAGGCGGAGCGCCGCCTGATCGCCAACGCCGCCGACCGGGCGCTCTGCTACGACCTGTCGCTGCGCTACGACGTCGTGACCGGCCGCGACGCCGACCTGACCGTCCGGGCGCAGGTCACCCGGGTCGAGCCCACCGATCTCCTCGGTGCGGGCGCCACCATCGCGGGCTCGGCCGGCGTGACCGTGGCCTCGCAAGTCGGGCTCAGCGCCGTCGAGGGCATCGGCCGCATCCCGATTCCGCGGATCCCGATCGGGCTCGGAAGCCTCACGGTCGAAGCCGAGGCGCTGGACCGCCGCCGCGAGCAGCGCGCCGCGATGGTCTGGGGCGGGGCCGCGAACTCGTTCACGAGCCAGCCGCGCTTCTCCCACGCCAGCGACGCCTACGATCTCGCCGGCGAGTTTGGCCAGGATTTCGGCTTCATGCTGGCGACGGGTGACGACCCGTTCAACGCCCCCAACACCCTGCCGACCTGGGACCGCATTCGGGTCACCACGCTCGGCGAAGCGCCCCTCGACCCCGATTGCGAGGCCTACGGCCGCGCGCCCGGCATCGACGGCATCCTCGGCGACTATATCGGCCTGCCGCCGGACTACACCGACAAGGGCCCAGCTCCGGCGGCGCGCTGACCGCACCACCCATCCCGGTCGGAAAAAGCGGGGGAGCCATGCGCGATTTCCCGCCGCGGCGCGGCGACGGTGCATTGGCGCAGCCGCGGACCCCATGATACTGGCCCTTGCCAACCCGATCCCGCTGCGCAGCCCCCGCGAGCGCGGCCGTCCGAGGAAAGTTGGCACATGGCCCGAGTCGATTCCGCCACGATCATCGAGGGCCTGACCTTCGACGACGTGCTCCTGCGGCCCGCCGCCTCCTCGGTGATGCCGACCGAGGTCAACGTCGCCTCCCGGCTCACCCGCACGATCCCGCTGAACCTGCCGATCCTCGCCTCCGCGATGGATACCGTCACCGAGGCGCCGATGGCGATCGCCATGGCGGCCAATGGCGGCATGGGCGTGATCCACCGCAACCTGGAGCCGGCCGAGCAGGCCGAGCAGGTCCGGCTCGTCAAGAAGTACGAGTCCGGCATGGTGATGAACCCCATCACCATCCACCCGGACGAGACCCTGGCCGACGCCTTCGAGGTGATGAAGCGCAACCGCATCTCGGGGATCCCCGTGGTCGAGCGCGGCCCGAACGGCTCCCGCGGCAAGCTCGTCGGCATCCTGACCAACCGCGACGTGCGCTTCGCCACCAACTCAGCCCAGCCGGTCGCCGAGCTGATGACCCGGGACCGGCTGATCACGGTCCGCGAGGGCGTGACCCAGGACGAGGCCAAGCGCCTGCTGCACCAGTTCCGGATCGAGAAGCTGCTGGTGGTCGACGACCATTACCGCTGCATCGGCCTGATCACCGTCAAGGACATCGAGAAGCGCGTCACCTACCCGTTCGCCGTCAAGGACGAGCAGGGCCGCCTGCGGGTGGCGGCCGCCACCACCACCGGCGACAGCGGTTTCGAGCGGGCCGAGCGCCTGATTGACGCCGGCTGCGACGTGATCGTGGTCGACACCGCCCACGGCCACTCGATCAAGGTGCTCGACGCCGTCGCCCGGGTGAAGCAGCTCTCCAACGCCGTCCAGGTGATCGCCGGCAACGTCGCCACCCGGGAGGGCACGAAGGCGTTGATCGATGCCGGCGCGGACGCCATCAAGGTCGGCATCGGCCCGGGCTCGATCTGTACCACCCGGATCGTGGCCGGCGTCGGCGTGCCCCAGCTCACCGCCCTGATGGAGGCCGTGGAGGCCGCCGGCGAGGCCGACATCCCGGTCATCGCCGATGGCGGCATCAAGTATTCCGGCGACCTCGCCAAGGCGATCGCGGCTGGCGCCTCGGTGGCGATGCTCGGATCGCTGCTCGCCGGCACCGACGAGGCCCCCGGCGAGGTCTTTTTGTATCAAGGCCGCTCGTACAAGTCGTATCGCGGCATGGGCTCGGTGGGCGCCATGGCCCGCGGCTCGGCCGACCGGTACTTCCAGGCGGAGGTCAACGACACCCACAAGCTCGTGCCCGAGGGCATCGAGGGTCAGGTCCCCTACAAGGGCCCGGTGGGCAACGTCCTGCACCAGCTCGCCGGCGGCTTGCGCGCGGCCATGGGCTATGTCGGCGGCGCGACCATCCCGGACTTCCAGGAGCGCGCGCAGTTCATCCGCATCACCAATGCCGGCCTGCGCGAGAGCCACGTCCACGACGTGACCATCACCCGCGAGAGCCCGAACTACCCGTCGCGGACCTGAGGCGGGGGTTTTTGCCGGCGTGACGCGCGCTCGTGCGGGTTGGCGGATTCACAGAACGCGGCCCGGACGGTTCTCGGCTGCAACAGAAGTCTCATCGCAGCAGACACGCGCCCTCCCTCCCCCCTCTGCGGGGGAGGGAGACGCCCTCGGGTGCAGCGGTGGCGCGCATCCGGCAGCGATGCGTGAAGAGCCTAGCCCAACGCACACCCTCGAGCAGCGCAGTGCGCTTCCATCCCCCCCTCGCCACGGTCTTCCCGGGGACCCTCGATGGTCGTGCGCGCATGAACGTCTCGCGTGGTCGCCGCCTTCCCGCTAACCCCCAAGCGCCAACTTAACGTCCG